>NZ_JAHPIV010000011.1 GCF_019039105.1 Desertibacillus haloalkaliphilus
TAGAATATAGAGCTAAAGCCGCTTAGGTCATTTTTATTATTTCCACTGTCTACTTGACAGGGGGCAGTTCAAAAGGTAAACCAACCTTTTGTCTCAGCCTCTTTTATTATCGTTCGTTCAATCCCTATCATTGTATGCGAAGCTGGCCACTTCATTTGACACGAACCGATTTAAATGGATGATTGAGCGTCCGTTTCTCGAAGAATCGCGTTGATTTGCCCACCGATAATTAAGAGAGCTGCCGATAGATGGAACCACATCATCAACACGATCACCCCGCCAATACCACCATAGGTTGCCGTGAAATTTCCTAAATGATTGACGTAATAAGAAAAACCTAATGAACTCATTTGCCAACCTGTACTAGCAAACACCGCGCCAACAATAACTTCACGAAATGTTAATTTTTCGTTTGGACCGAGGATATATAAAAAGGTAAAAGCTACGGTTAAAATGATAAAGCTTAAAAACCAACGTAAATTATTCCAAAATTCAGCCGTTGTTTCTGGCAGTCCGAATGTTGTGGTGATCCATTGAATGATCAATTTCCCGAAAACAGGCAACAGCAAGGCAATTATAATAACAAAGATCATCGAAATCGTTAGTAAGATCGCTACGAACCTTGCTTGTAAAAATGGGCGACTTTCAGGCACATCATAGGCTCGGTTTAATGATCGAATCAGTGCTGAAATTGCATGTGATGCTGACCAAATCGTTAAAATAAATCCGAAAGAAAGCAAACCTGTTCTTCGTGAATCAAGGATCTCGGTAAGGTTTCGGCTAATCATCTCTACGGTAACATCAGGCACGTATTGATACAACATAGTAATGACGTCGTCAGATGAAATATGTAAAAAGCCAAGCAATGCAACGGCAAAGATGAGAAATGGAAAGATCGATAATAGAAAGTAATAGGCGCATTGAGCAGCCAAGTCTAACACATGGTCTTTAAAAAAACGTTGACTGAGCTGTTTAATAAATGAAATGATTATCACCCCTTTCAATCTTCAGGCTGATAGGCAAACAATGTCATTAGTGTATTGTTCACCCCTACCACTAGATTTCCTTTATTTTTCCCCTGATTTTAAAAAAATAAAACGACCACCAATCCCTGTATTATAACAAATGTCAGTATAATGGCCCATTCAATTCAAAACATCAGATGATAACTTTTTTGAAGCATATAAATAAAAAAAATGTTTTGTAACACATGAATAAATGTGTTGATTATTATATAACAGAACGTTATAATGAATGTAATTAAATATTCAAACAATTATTTACAAAGAAAGGATGGTCGTTATGTCAAACACAAACGAAAGAAACCCACAGCAATTCGAGGTAGTTGAAGAAGAAGAAACGATTTTAGACATGATTAATGACTATTATAGTCTTTGTAAATAACATAGTTGATATGTCCATGACTGGATGTACCTAGTTGTAACAGAACCATTACCTGAATCCATTTGCGTGTACGAGAACGAATTTGCCAAATCTCATTTGAACCCTTTCTCTTTTAAGAGAAAGGGTCTTTTTCAGCGCCTTTTATGTTATGTGCGAAGCCATTACACTTCCTAAATTGGCCTGCCTTTTACCTTCCGTACCAGTCTCATTAACTTGTTTTGTACCGATCCCGTTTTATGATGGAGGAGTAACTTTGACACTATTCAGCCCAGTATAGTGGAAATGTAGTCAAAATCGGTCACTTTTTGTCTGCCAAGGGATGAATTTGACGATAATTTACCCTCTATTCCGAATTGACTGAAAACAATAATTTCCTTTATGATAAAAGTATCAACATACTAATTGGTATGTTGGAGTTTCATCGAAGAACCATAACGGTTGGAAGCGTTGCGACTGTTACATAATTCAGCAAAATGTCGTTCGTGATGTTGTCAATTAACTAGAATAGGGGGCTTTCATACACATGGGATATCATGAAAAACCATGGCTATCATTATATGGTGAACACGTGTCAGAACATTCGCAAGTAAAAGAGATGTCTTTGGCGGATCTCTTAAAGTGGTCAGTCGAAACATATGGTGATCAACCTGCGCTCAGCTTTTATGAACAAAAATGGTCGTTTAAAGAGGTTAGTGAGACCGTGCAAACACTAACAAATGTCCTACATTCGATCGGATTTACAAAAGGTGATCGTTTGGCAATTATGTTACCGAATACTCCTCATTATGTGTTTACACTATTTGCGGTTGCACAAGCTGGAGGAGTGAATGTCCAAGTAAATCCGATGTATGTTGAACGAGAAGTAGAACATGTACTGAATGATTCAGGTGCAACGCATATGATTGTATTAGATCGTCTTTATCCATTAGTAAAAAAAGTACAAGCCCAAACGTCGCTTGAGAAGATCATTGTCGTACAATTAGAGGAGCAACAAGTTGACCTTGAAGAGGGTGACCTTTGGTTTGATGAGGTAAAAAGCATGGACGTCCCACAAGCACCGGATGTGTCATGCAAGCCAGACGAGGATATTGCTCTTCTTCAATATACCGGTGGGACTACAGGCGTTTCAAAAGGGGTCATGCTTACGCATAAAAATTTAATGGCAAATGCGGAACAAATTTATGATTTTATGTTTCGGCCTGTTGACGTTCCAGATGCGCCAAAAATTATGAGTATCCTCCCTATGTTTCATATTTATGGGCTAACATGTAATGTGTTTCTAGGCTTTCGGGCGGGGTGTAATCAAATCATTTTACCTCGGTTTGAGTTAGAAGAGGTTGTACAAACGGTAAAAAGAGAAAAGCCGTTCCAATTTTCTGCTGTCCCTACGATGTACATTGCATTAAACAGTCATCCTAACCTTGAAGAATATGGGTTTGATCAAGTCGACTACTATAACAGTGGTGGTGCTGCCATGCCTGTGGAACAATTGCACTTGTTTGAAAAAAGAACAGGGTGTAACCTTTGTGAAGGTTATGGGCTCTCAGAAGCTTCGCCAACGACCCATTTCAACCCACCATTTAGAAAACGTAGAGTAGGAAGTATTGGCATACCATTACCAAGTTTGGATGCTAAGGTGTTTCAAGAGACAGATCATGGTTTTGTAGAAGCACCAATCGGTGAGGTTGGTGAGCTAGCTGTCAAAGGACCACAAGTGATGAAAGGGTATTGGAAAAGGCCTGCCGAGACAGATAAAGTGCTTAAGGATGGTTGGCTTTTTACTGGAGATATGGCTCGCATGGATGAAGACGGCTATTTCTATATTGTTGATCGGAAGAAGGATATGATTATTGCAAGTGGATATAATGTCTATCCTAGAGAAATTGAGGAGGTCCTTTACCAACACCCTGCAGTGCAAGAGGTCATTGTGGTCGGTGTTCCAGATGCGTATCGAGGCGAGACCGTTAAAGCTTTTATTGCTTTAAAGGATCAAGAAATAGTAACTGAAGCTGAAATTATCTCATATTCTAGTAAATTTTTGGCCGCATACAAAGTGCCGAAATTTGTTGAGTTTCGTGAAGAGTTGCCAAAGTCTGCCGTCGGCAAATTGTTGCGAAGAAGTTTGCGTGATGAAGAATTAAAGCGAATTGAAAATTAAGACTAGTCACACCAAAAGTAAGAAGAGACGTTCTTAAACGATCTTCGTTTTGAACGTCTTTTCTTCTATCAATTTCATTTAAAGTGATTTGAGGAATGAGAGGACCGATTGATGCACTTGTTCTGGTGCTTCGCTACTATACATATGCCCCGCTCCCTCGATCGTTAGTAGTTCAGCCTGGTTTATTTCAGTTGCTAATCGTTTGCCGTTGTCGTAAGGAACTAGAGTATCCTCATTACCGTGGATAACCAGTGTCGGTACCTTGATATTAGAAAGGTGTTCATACGTATCATGGGCAAGACAGGCTTCCAATTGGCGCATATAGGCATAGGCAGGTGTTGGGGTTTCAATCTTCCTGTTGATATCAGCGGCAACTTCAGAGCGATGTTGTTCAAGGAATTCAGGTGAATATAGAATAGGTGCAGCCGCCCAGGCGATCTCCTCAGGTGTTCCATCCATATTCGCTCGTTGCATCATCTGCATGGAGACTTCCGGAGCGGGCTGAACATGAACAGAACCACCAGGCGTTGTACATCCTAAAATCAACGACCGCACGCGTTCGGGATAATCAATGGCTATGCGTTGGGCGATCATTCCCCCCATTGATATGCCGTAAATATGTGCAGCATTAACCCCAGCGTCATCTAGTACAGCTCGTGCGTCAGCTGCCATTTGTTTAATCGAATATGGTGATGACGGTTTGCTGCTTTGGCCTGTGCCTCTGTTATCAAAAGCGATGACTTGATAATGCTTTGAAAATTCAGGGATACTTCGATACCAGGACAATGAATTCAATGAAAGTCCCATGATTAATAACAATGGTTCGCCTTCACCGTAAATCTCATAATAGATGTCCTCTGACTGTGATTTTGCAATCGGCATGATCGTGAACCTCCTTAATCAATAGAAGTGAATATAGTCGTGACCTGAAACGTGGTTGTATACACTTCAACTATATACTTGTTCAAATGAAAAAAGAACATAGTACGAAAAATGTAAGAAAACAGATTCAAAAAATTTCTATTTTTGTCACAGAGCCACTATTATTGTCGATTTTAGAAAATTTAGCCAATTCACAATTGACCTTACAATTATTTTGGGATAAGATAATTTTGCATACAAAGTAGTTCAGGTTAGGTTGGTGTGCTGGAGGATCGGATGAGCAACGTCGAGCATGAAATTAATCGTTATAAACAACTAGAAAGCGACCTCAACGAAAAGGTCAAAGAAAGTATGAGTAATCCCTTTTTTATTCAATCGATGAGCGATCAATTCGACGTCCACCTCAACCTTGTCAGGACATGTAGACAATCTACGGAAGCAGTTCTCAAGCAGCTCGGATTGGCGACGAAGAAAGATATATGTGTGCTTACAAAAGCTTACATCAGACTAGAGGCTCGCGTTGATTTGCTTGATGACACGTTGTATACGGTCAATCAGACGATGAACGAAGTTGTCAAGAATTGTGAGAATTTAACGCAATCGATCCAATCAAGCTATGAACAATTAAAGTCGGTGTCATGTAAACGAGAAATGAACCAACGTCATGTACAGCAGTTGCAGCTAGAATTAAAACAATTGCAAAAGATAGACTGAAAGAGGGAAGGGAGTTTAGGTATGACAGATCACAATAATAAACAACAAAATGAACAAGATCAGACGTCTACAAAGGTAGAGAGTAACAGTATTGAAATGATTTGGGAGCAATGGATAGGTGAAGTTGATGCTTGGAATAATCGTGCCGAAAAGAGAGAAACAGCATTGCTAGACATGGCACAAGACGTTTCAGAACAGATGAAGCGTAATCGAGAAAATATGAAAGAGTTAGCTGAACAGTTTTTCAAAGAGCAGCGCGAATGGGAGCGACTCGCACGTGAAGAGCTACAAGCATCAACAACGATGATTCAATACTTTTTCCCATTCCAATCCTATGAGGAGATCAATCGATCGATTGCCAACTTCCAACAAAAAGCTGAGACTGCTATGAACCGACCAGCTCAGGTGACGCAAGGGATTGACAATGAAAAATTTTTAAACTTGATTGAAGACTATATTGCCTATAGAAGACAAAACCGGATTCAGTTTGTCAAGAATCTTAAAGAAGTGAGTAAGGTGATTCAAGAAAGCCAGCAAAGTGTTGTTTCAATGTTTGAAAAACAAGTGAAATCAATTTTCTTTCCATTTCAAAAATACCTAGAGCACTCAGGTAAATAAAGATACCACCTATTTTGATTCGATACATAAAACGAGGAGGAAAGTAGATGTCAAGCTATGATTCTTATGAACCGTTTGATCTGTTCAAAAAAGTAAGTCATCAGTGGGAAAAGCAAATGAATGATATGATCCATTTATGGACGAACAATAACGAGTTTGTTCGCTATTCACGGATGACCTCAGATTCACAAGCACGTTATTTAGATCTGTTTAAAAAGAATCAAGAAATGGTTTTAAATCAGTTAAACTTACCATCAAAACGGGACATATCTAATGTCTCGAAAATGATTGTTCAGACGGAAGAGAAGCTCGATACATTAGAAGAACAAGTTTGGAGTGTTTCTGACTCTGTCTCTGATACACAAACAGAAGTAGAAGAAGTAATCAAAGTTTCTAAAGAGGTCATCAAAGTAACGAAGCAAATAAAAACAGAGTTAACAAAAACAAAAAAACAATTAGCAGAAACAACAGCCATGCAAACAGAGATCCAAGAATTAAAGGCAGAGCTAGCTGAGATGAGGCAAGTGAATGAAGATGTTCAATCGATTAAGAAATTATTAACAGATACGAACAATTTGAATGAAGACACAGCAGTTAATGGCTTGGTTGGAACGAGCGCGTCGAGTTGAAATGAAATGGAGGAACGTTTGTGACGAAAACAGCATCAATAATTCCGACAATAGATATCGAAAAAGAGTGGAAACGCTGGAATCGTTTTTTTAACATTCTGAATGAACCTGAACCAAATGTAGGTCAAACCCCGAAACAGGCGATCTGGAAAAAGAATAAATCTACACTATGGTATTATCCAGCGACAGAAAAAAAGGTTGAAGAGCCACTTTTTATCGTCTATTCATTGTTTAATAAACCGTTTATCTTGGACTTAACGCCTGAAACGAGCATTATTAAGGGACTAGTTGATCGTGGCTATGATGTCTATCTTCTAGATTGGGGTGAGCCCTCGTTAGAGGATAAAGACCTCTCACTAGAAGATTATATCGTCGATTATTTGCAAAACGCGGTCAAACGTGCGTTACGGCATTCAGGCGCACAGGAAATCTCAATGATGGGATATTGCTTAGGGGGAACGATTGCGGCGATGTATGCAGCGATTGCCGATGAGCCGATTAAGAATTTAATGGTTGCGGCGGTACCGATTGATTTTAGTGTCACTGCTGGGCCGGACACTTGGATGCAAGCGTTGAAGGATGGGAGGTTAAGTACAGATCGATTGATCGATGTGTATGAGATGGTTCCGCCTCAACTTGTTGATGCAATGTTCCGATCAGTCAGTGCGCCGATCTACTTCAGCCCTTATGTGACCTTATTTCATCGTGCTTATGATGAACGTTTTGTTGACAAATGGCGACGGTTGAATAAATGGACACGAGAGCATGTGCCGTTTACGGGGGCTGCTTTTAGACAGCTAGCCAATGATTTAATGAAAGAAAATAAACTTGTTAACGGTGAGTTTGTTGTTCGTGGAAAAAAAGTAGATTTAGCAAACATAACGACGAACCTTCTCGTTGTTAGCTCCGCAAATGATCATCTTATCCCGGAAGAACAAAGTCTACCATTTATCGATCTCGTTTCGAGTGAGGACAAAACGTACAAGTTAGTGGATGCGGGTCACGTATCATTAGCGCTAACTGGAAAGTTTGCAGCTCTACTTGACGATTGGCTCTCAGAGCGATCGCAACCCCTTCAACTGGTATAAATGAAGAGAAAGTGAATAACCTTATAGTAGTCCCAGGCCGTGTTGGGCTCTGGGACTACGATTTAAGAGGAGATGGGTAGCTGTTGTTTGGTAATAAAGCGACGAACGGCTTCATTAAACTCTTTTGTTTTTTCTAGTTTCGCAATATGACCAGCGTCTTTGAAAATGATCAGCTCAGATTTTGGGATGAGCTTGTGCATATGAATCTGGACCCAAGCGGGAACGAGTGTATCGTATTGACACCCAATCACAAGTGTAGGGACATCGACTTCTTTTAATAACGATCGATTATCGACGGTTAGGCAGGCTTTCAAAGATTTTAAATAGCCTTCTGGGTTTGGGTTGTAAAAGGTAAAGAAGCGATCTACAACCTCTTTTTTCCATGAATAGAGACACGTTTTAGCGGCGAATTCTTTTTGCTGTTGTGCAGAAAAGTGCTTTGCCCGCTGTTTTTTGTAGGCATAAAACCACCTGCCAAAAAGCGTTGGAGCATAGTGGAAGGTGCTAACAAGAATCAGCGCTCGACAACGGTGAGGGGCTTGCCGGTATAATTCTTGAGCAACAACACCGCCCATCGAAAGCCCACAAATGGTAGCGCTTTCAATGTTGAGGTGATCAAGTAGTGCTAAAATGTCAGCCGCGAAATTCTCTATTGAAATCCCATCTAACGTTGTTGATCTCCCATGTCCGCGAAGCTCGGGGATGATCAGGTCAAATTGATCGGCTAAGCAATGCTGTTCTTGCCATCCCTCTTTGATTTCACCAAGTCCGTGAATCAACACAAGTGGTTCGCCTGATCCTAGGCGATCATAGTGCAGAGTGACTTGATCAACATTTGTTTCATACATCTTTAGCCCTCCTTTTTATGCTATTTTGCTTTTATATCCAAATCGACTTCCATCTAAACATCAATTAAGCGAGTGCTATTAAATATATATGCACCATTGACTTGATATGCCACATAGGTGTAAAATACACATATAGAAAAAATAATAATTTGAGGTGTTCGAGGTGGCAGCAGACAAGAAAAAGGACTCAATTAGCCCGCCAAAAAATTTTCTACTACCGTTTATCTTATTGTTATTGAGCAAAATGTCTCTTCATGGTTATGATTTAATTCAACGATTGACAACATTTGGTTTCCATTCATTAGACCAAGGAAATATTTACAGAATGTTACGGAAGATGGAGAAAGAGGAACTTGTTTGTTCAGAATGGGACACGACAGGACCAGGCCCTGCCAAACGATTGTATTCCATCACCGAAGCAGGGCACACGTATTTAACAAGCTATGCAAGCCAGCTAGAACAATATCAATCGATGCTGGACCAATTCTTTACGATGTACACAAGTATGCTTGAGCTCTACATACCTCCGCTTCGCAACAAGGAGGATAAGATAGAGGAATCTAATGAAGATCTGAGGAGGAATCACGATGGCACAGAAAAAGAAGAAGACCGATGACATTCAGGAAGTGACGTATGTAAGCGACTCATTTGTAACGGCGTTTTGGGACAATTATCAATCCGCCCTTGAGAGAGCGCGAAAGCAGATCGACAGTCAAGAAAAAGCCTATGTTCGCTCATTAAAAGAGACTGTGAAATTTTCTCAAGAATATCGTCAGACGTGGAGAGACCTGTATAAAAAGTCTATAGATACAAATCGTGATCGAGTCAAGCAACTCATGAACAATGTAACGACAACCAATGATGATCATCAGGAGTTGTTTTCATCCCGTGCAACGAACGTGACTGAGAAGGTCGAACAGATCACGGTCACACCGTTACGAGCGACGTTTGATTTTATTGACCGAGCCCAAGAGCAGCTTGCAGATAATAATGAAGAGTATGTACAGTTTTTAAGCGATCGACGCAAATCGTGGGAGCCTGTCACAGATGAAGTTGTCAGCCTCGCTAGACGTAATCATCAACAGTTCGCACGAAACGTAGAAGATCGTTTTCGCCCTCTCGCAACGATGAGTGAACAAAAAGCGTAAGTCCTTTGTTGGCATAGATAACCTAGAACACAGATAAAGAACTGCACCTTAATGGTACGAGCGAATCATTAATGGTGCAGTTTTTCTGTGTTCTCTCGTATGCCGTCATGTGTAGGTTTAAAGTGTAGGACACATGGGACGATGTTGCCTAATATACCTTTAGCATTGAAAGGATTTTTTGTTAACGTGCATTTATCATTATAATCAGTTAAATTCGCGCTTGTGATTAGATTGAGATAAATATTTTTAAAAATACTTTTGAATTCTCTATTTTATTTGCGATTGTTGTATGTTAAACTCTCTTTGGATTAGAAAATTCAAGAAAAAAGTCATTAATTTTGCAGCCAAGTATGGATGAAAAAATACAGTTGGAAGGGGGATTATATCATGTTTGGTGCACTAAAAAAGAAATTTGAGGAGAAGAGACAGAGTTTATCACAAGAAACGCAACAACGAATTCAGGAATTTGCTGAACGTCAACGAGAGGAAGCGTTAGCCATTGCAAAGAGGGAAGAGGAAGAAAGTAGGACGATTATTGCAGACGTGGATAAATATTTGTCTACCACTCACCTGTCTTTTTTATTAAAGCCTGAGATTTCTAAAGCGGTGCTAAATATGTTATATGCTCGTTCCGAAGGTAGAAAAAGTCCAATTCTTCAAATGACTAAAGAGATGCGAAAAGCTCATATGTTTTATCATAAGGAGTTAAGTATATTCATCCGTATCCTCGAGAAAAAGGGTGTTACGTTAAAAGGAAATGAAGAGCGTTTTTTTACAATCTTTATGAATAAATTAAGTGAAAATAACTTCAACGCTTGCTATGATCGCTATGGTGATTTTATACGCAAGGGTGCTAGTCTTGAAGAGGCGATTGCGCATTACCTTGAAGTCGTTGAAGAGGAGTTTAAGTTCGAGAGTGGAAGACTTGACTTCTTTGCTAAATATTTAATTGAAAAGAATATTGTTTCATCTAGCTTTAACAAGTCGAAGCTTAAAAAGAAAATAAAAGCGTTCGAGAAGTCCAATGAAGAAGAATATAAAGTAAAAGAAATGGAAAAGCGATTAGAGCAAATGTAATCTTAGTGATGATAAGGTTTTGTTTGACGTGAGGCATGAAAATAAAGGCTTGGTAGGTATATATACCAAGCTTTTTTAATTTTTCTTATAACGGTTTTAACCTTGATGGTTGGATTTTGATTGATCGTGAAAGGTCACGGTTTTGCTTTTCTTCGTAATGCACGAATGCGCCTATAGAGGCTTTTGTCCTTTAATTGTTTGAAATTACCTCGTATTAGTGGTTCAATATTGACTTCATAAACCCAAATGTCCTTTTTATCATCTAGCCCGATATCTACAGCAAATTCATAATTACATGGATACATTGGGCTGATCGTTTTGACTACATGTAACACACAAGCATGCAAACGATCGATGATTTCAGTTTGCTCTTCTCTAGTAAAGGATAAATGCAAAGAAAACAAGTCTTCGATAAGAGTTGGTGTTCCCCCGTTATGAGAGGTTGTAACGATTTCTTTTACAGGACCAATGCGAGCGCATATCCCGCCTATCAACCAATCTCCGTTTACTCGTAGGGCATGACAGCGTAAATCAAAGGGTCGACCGCTTTCCGTATAGCTGTTAATCCCTTGCTGAATGACATATCTTTTGTTTTTTGTTCTTTTTTTAAGTGCTGTCCAGAGATTGTTTTTGCTTGTAAAGTTCTTGATGTTCGTACTCCAGCTTTCTCGTAATTGAAAGTGGTCATTCGCCAAACGTTTTATTTTAAGGATGCCTTGAGATTTTCTCCCACTATCTGGCTTGACAAACACGGATGAATGTTTTTCAATCATTTGTTCAAAGGTTGCTCTGTAAAGTAGTTCAGTATCTGGGATGTATGATGCAGTATGACTTGAGTTTTCAAGAACATAGGCAACAGCTAATTTACTTTTCACTTGATGACGTTTTATTGACATCTAATCACCTTCTCTTAGACACTTGAATGATGTGCCTTATCATTGGTTGCGTAAAAATTCATTTGCCACTAGAAATTTATGATATGATTGTTCATCATTATATTTTTTCATGCCGATACAATCTGGTTTGGTGTTTGCTTCAATGAACCACAATTTACCGTTCTTATCAATAGCCATATCTAATCCAAGAATTCGAAATGGAAAATGATTCCCTAGCATTGTAGCTATTTGGTGAGAGAGGTCAACTAGTTCTCGATACACGGGCAAAGGATCAATGTCTTGATCGATGTCTGCTAATGTTGTTTCTAACGGTAATTCTAAAGAACGGTTTTTGGCATACGTGACAACAGAATCTTTATGGTCTCCTATCTTTGCACAAGTGATTGAAAGTTGCCATCGATCGAGTGGTTTTTGCATGACAAGCCGAATGTCAAAGGGGCGGTGGTTGTAAGTGGCAAGATCAATTCCATTTTGGATTAAATACTGTTTTTCGTAGGAAAGTTTTTTCCTGATTTCTTGATAGATTTGCTTCTGGTCAACAATCTTGCTGAAATTTTTGCCATTTGAAATTTCCCATTTGTTATTAGAAACAGCTTTTATCCGAAAAATACCTAGCCCTTGCCTTCCTTTATCAGGTTTGATATAAATACTAGAATACTTTTTTAGCATTATTTTTAAATGGTTTCTAGTAAACCATTTTGTTGTTGGTATGTGCTCACAAATGATTGGATCGTTCATGAGTACTTTCGTCTTATCCATTTTACTTCTAATGACTTTATGTTTAGACATCACAGACCACTCCTTATGTTCTTATTTATGTTAAGAGTGGATTTCTTGTATGTGCGAATGTCTAGGTACAGGTTATGTTTTAATGGAAAGGTCATGAATTCATTGGCTCTATCATTTACAATAAGAGAGTATAAAAAAGACAATATCCTAGTCGAAAGTAAGTTTGGAAAGGGTGAATCGAGTTGAAATTATTCCATACCGCTGATTGGCACTTAGGAAAGCTGATCCAAGGTGTTTATATGACAGAGGATCAACGTTACGTTTTAACCCAATTTATCGATGCCATTAAAGAGGAGAAACCTGACGCAGTCATCGTTGCGGGTGACTTATATGACAGAGCAATTCCGCCGACAGAGGCTGTGAATCTATTAGATGAACTGTTTGAGGAGATTGTCACGAATTTAAATACCCCGGTACTTGCGATTGCAGGTAACCATGATGGACCAGATCGAATTGATTTTGGAAATTCATTTATGAAAAGTAACGGGCTTCACCTTGTTGGACAACTTCGCACATCACTTCCCCCAGTTAAGTTGCGTGATCAATATGGAGAAGTACATTTTCACCTCGTGCCATATGCTGAGCCTGGAATGGTCCGTCATGTATTTGCGGATGACAGTATTCGCACCCATGATGATGCGATGAGAGTGATCACAACGAAGATTACAGAAGCGCTTGATCACCAGGCGCGACATGTTTTTGTTGGTCATGCATTTGTAACGGCTAAAGGGGAACAAGCAGAGAATACGAGTGACTCTGAGCGACCGCTTACGATCGGTGGGGCGGAGCATGTTCCATCGAGTTATTTTGAGGCGTTCCATTATACGGCCCTTGGCCATCTTCATCAAGCGCATAACGTGTCTTCAAATCAAATTCGTTATGCAGGGTCTCCGTTAAAGTACTCAGTTTCAGAGGAAAACCACAAGAAAGGCTTTTATGTTGTCGAGTTGGATGAATTCGGTGAGGTGACGGTTGAAAAGCGCTTATTAAAACCGCGCCGTGATATGTATACCGTAGAGGCTTATATCGATGAATTAGAGACCCATGAGATGAATGATGATTACGTTTTTGTACGATTACTTGATGAAAATCCTGTTCTTTATCCGATGGAGAAGGTTCGTTCTGTTTATCCGAATGCGATGCATGTGGAGCGAAAAATCATCCGTCAGCATAGTGAACAATCGAACATGGACGTGAATCGTGAGCAGATGGACGAGCTTTCCTTGTTCCGTTCATTTTATAAAGAAGTCAAAGGTGCCGAATTGACAGAAGAAAAAGAGGCGCGTTTTGCGGATCTTTTAGATGAAGTCTTTAAAAAAGAGAGGGAACGACTATGAAACCAGTAAAGTTAACCTTGATTGCGTTTGGCCCTTATCGTAATAGGGAAGTCATTGATTTCCGTGACCTACAAGAGCAAAGTTTATTTGTGATCTCAGGGAATACGGGTGCTGGGAAAACAACGATTTTTGATGGCATTTGCTTTGCCTTGTACGGTGTGGCTAATGGGGAAGAACGAAATGATTCTAAACTGTTGCGTAGTCATTTTGCAAATGATGATGACCATACGGCAGTTGAGTTTGACTTTGAACTTCGTGGTAAAACGTATCGTGTTTTTCGACAATTGCCTCACGTCAAGAAAAATAATAAAACAGCGACCGGTGGGAAAATCGAGCTCTATGAAACGACGGATGGCCAGTTGACTCCATGTGTGGAACGTTTCGCTGTGACAGACGTAAATCGAAAATTGGAGCAGCTTATTGGTTTAACGAAGGAACAATTCACACAAATTGTGATGCTTCCACAAGGGGAGTTTCGTAAATTACTCACATCAGAAACGGCAAATAAAGAAGAAATTCTTCGGCGGATTTTTAAAACCGAGTCCTTGAAGTTTTTGCGCGACTTACTAGATGAGAAGACAAAAGAAATTAAGAATAAAGCGGACAAGAAATTGGCTGAAAAGCAAACGTATATGAGTGCGATTACTGAAACGCTTCCTACGCGCGAAGAAGCGAGTTTATTTGAAGTGCTCTCTCTTGAACATCCAAATACCGCTCAGCTTGTCGAAGGATTGAAAGCTGAAGCTCACTATTATGAACAGCAAGCAGTACGTTATCGGGCGGTGTTAAAGCAAGAACAAGAGCAGTATCAGAAGAAACTTGCTGCCTTCCATCAAGCAGAAGCCTTAAATGAACGGTTTTCTTTGCTCGAAAATAAGCAGAAAGAAATCGCTGTTCTTCACGAAAAGCAAGTAGACATGAAACAAGTCGAACAAAAGCTTGCTCAGGCAGAAAAAGCAGAGGCGATTCGTTTTTATGAAGAGCAACATGAGTCGGTTACTAGAGAAAAAAGAGAAAAAGCAGGTTCGCTTGAACGTGCAACAGCCGTGTTCGAACAAGTAACGGATGTGTTTGAACGAGCAAAAGCTCGTTATGAGCAGGAAGAACAAAACGAAGAACGACGAAAAAAGGCAAATATTGAAGTGGACCGTCTTAACGAACTCCTGCCGATGTTTGAACAAATGGAGTCACAAAAGCAAGAGATTAATCAGTTAAAAAAAATGGAAGCTGAGCTTCTGAACAACTCCGAACAACTCAAAGCAGTCAGCAGTGAACTAGAGCAGAAAAAAACGGAGAAAACAGAGGAAATAAATCAAATTGAAACCGAAGTGTCAACATGGCAAATGACACATCAAGAGCTGACCACTGCCAACGAAACGGTTGAGACATTAGAGACAATCCTGAGGTTGCGAAAAGATGAAGGTCGCCTGCAAGCAGAAGAACAACGTCAAGGCGAACAGGTGAAAAAGGTAAAAGAAGATTATAAGGAGCTTGAAGATCAGTGGCTCGAAAATCAAGCAGCGGTACTTGCAGAACATTTGCATGCGGACGAGCCGTGCCCGGTTTGTGGTAGCGCAGAGCACCCTCACAAAGCCAATCGCACGCAGTCAGCTGTTACGAAGGAGCAAGTTGAGCAAAAACGTAACCACCTTCAAGAGCTAGAAGCAAGCTTAAACCAAGCCGTGATTGATTTACGCACTGTTCAATCACAGATCAAAGCGAATGAAACAAAGTTATCTCAAGCCGAAATCCCTTTATCAAACGTACAAACGACGTATGAAGAATGGGTGTTAAAGCAAGCTAATTTACAAGAGGAGCACGCGCGCCTAGAGCAACAGCAGCAACGACTGCAAGCAGTTAAAAAAGAACTTGAGCAGCTTGATCAACAGCTTACCCAACGCCTTGAAGTGAAAGCGGAGGTAGAAGATAAGTACCAGCAAACGAGCCGTGAGCTTGAGGTGAAACAAGCGCTGTTTGAAGCGGAACTCGCACGTATTCCAAATGAGATCGAGACGTTAACGATGCTAAAACAAAAGTTAGCGATAGAAACAGAGCGACAACAGCAGCTTGAACAAGCGTGGAAACAAGCCCAAAGCAATTTGCAAGAGGAAAGTGAACGTTATACGGTTGCCAAAAGTGATCTTGCGCATATAAGAACCGCTTTAAAAGAGCTTGAAGTGAAGGCTGAAGACACCGAACGTCGCTTTTTCGCTGAAGTGAGCCGTGCAGGTTTTTCGGATGTAGAGGAATACAAACGAGCGAAAATGGATGAGCCTTCGCGACTTGCTGCAAAAAAAGAACTTGATGACTTTAAAACGTCACTACAGACGCTGCAATCACAGATTGACGAGCTTACCAAGGAATTGTCCGGAAAGTCACGCGTTGATCTTGAGGCATTACAACAGGATGTTGCCCATATCTATGACGTATGTGAACGATTGCGAACTGAGCTTGAGCAACTTACGCGTTATCAGAATGAAGCCGTAAAATTAAAGGAGAAAATTGAGCAAGCTGACCAACAAGGAAAAGAAATTGAAGCCGAGTACCAGGTGATGACCGACTTGTTTGAAGTTGTTAAAGGGAATAATGAGATGAAACTATCGTTTGAGCGTTATTTGCAAATTGAATTTTTGGAGCGAATCATTGCAGCAGCAAACGAACGGTTACGAACCATTTCAAATGGGCAATTTTATTTAAAACGTCGTGATCAAGTCGAAAAAGGTGGTAAACAAAGTGGGCTCGGCTTGGATGTGTATGACGCGTATACCGGTCAAACGCGGGATGTAAAATCACTGTCTGGTGGGGAAAAATTTAATGCTTCACTCTGTCTAGCATTAGGGATGGCGGATGTCATTCAATCTTATCAAGGTGGTATCTCGATCGATACGATGTTTATTGATGAAGGATTCGGATCATTAGATGAAGAATCGTTATATAAAGCGATCCAAACCCTTGTTGATTTACAAAAGGCAGGGAGAATGATCGGTGTCATATCACACGTACAGGAATTAAAAAATACGATTCCTGCGGTACTAGAAGTTAAGAAATCAAAAGAAGGACATAGCAAAACGAGGTTTGTCGTCAGGTAGATGGTACGCCAAGGCAAGCTTTACGTGATACAACAGGTAGAAAAAGGAGAACATTCATGGCATATTCACTTCCATTTGCAATATCAAAGACAGATCATTTTTTTGATCGATTAGGCGATTATATTGGGGACGTTTTTTATGATATCCTCCCTGAACAAGGCTATGATTTACGGGATGAACAAATTTATATGGCCTTTCAAGTCGAACAAGCGTTTAAAAATAAGAGCACGATTTTTGCGGAAGCTGGTGTAGGGACAGGTAAGACGTTTGTCTACCTTCTTTATGCCATCTGTTATGCACGTTACACGGGGAAACCTGCCATCATTTCTTGTGCGGATGAAACATTAATTGAGCAGCTTGTTAAAGAAGAGGGAGATATAAAGAAGTTAGAAAAAGCATTAGGCTTTTCTGTTGATGTACGCTTAGCAAAAGCACGTGAACAATATGTTTGTGTCAAAAAGTTAGACCATGTCGTCCACCGCACAGATGACGATGACATGTTACGTGTCCATACAGAAATTCCAAGCTTCGTCTTTGATTCAAGCGTCTCGATGAATGCGTTTGAACGGTATGGTGATCGTAAGCAGTACCCGTGGGTAACGAATGAAAAATGGGGCGAAATGGCTTGGGATCCACTGCAGCAATGCTCGACATGTGATTGGCGCCACCGTTGTGGTCAAACGTTAAACCGCACCTATTACCGGGAAGCAGCCGATCTGATCATTTGTTCTCATGACTTTTATATGGAGCATGTCTGGACAAAAGAATCGAGAAAGCGTGAAGGGCAATTACCGTTATTACCTGAGCCAAGCTGTGTTGTCTTTGATGAAGGGCATTTGCTTGAGTTTGCAGCGCAAAAAGCATTAACGTACCGTTTTCACTCAGAAACATTAACAACAGTGCTCACTGGGTACATGAATCAAGATGTTCGAGAAGAATCGCTCGTTGCGATTGAAGATCTATTAGCCTTACATGATGAGTGGTTTGATCTGTTAAGTGAAACGGCGGTACTCGTTGAAGGCTCCAATCGTCGTGAAGTACCGCGATCGAAGCATATGCTCGGACTCGCATCGAAAATGGAACAAAAAGCGCAAGAACTGTTGGAACAGCTTGTGTTCGATTCCGAACTTCATGTGATTGAAGATTATCATGTCAAAATTATTGAAGAGTATTTAGAGTTTTTTGCTTACGGTCTTTCGATCTTATTAAAGGCAGATGAGGGAATCTTTTGGCTAGAAGAGACGGACACAGACCGGTCGTTTGTAATCATGCCACGTCTTGTTGAGGATATCTTGAAAAAAGAAGTGTTCTCAGAGCGTCTTCCGTTTGTCTTTTCATCGGCAACCTTATCAAAAGGGGGCGATTTTTCGTACATCGCAAAGAGCTTAGGGATTGAACAATTTACTTCATTTACCGTTGAATCGCCTTTTGATTATGAGGAGCAAATGGAGCTGAAGGGTCATATCGAAACGGATGAACAAACAAAGTGGGAGCAAATTGGTTTGGCGTTAGCAAATCATGGCGGTCGGTCTTTAGTGCTGTTTCGTTCGAATGAAGAGATGAATCGTTTTCGCGCGTGGGCAGATGAGCAACAATGGTCATTTACGATCGTTTATGAAGGGGATCGTGAAATTAGTGAAACCGTCATAACGTTCCAACAGCAAGAAACAACCGTTCTTTGTTCTTATCACCTCTGGGAAGGATTAGATGTACCAGGGGAATCGTTGACACAAGTGATCTTATCATCACTCCCATTTCCGCCACATGATCCTGTGTTCCAGGCAAAACGTAATCATGCAAGTGATCCGGAGTTCGAAGTCGATACCCCTTATATGCTTTTGCGACTCAGGCAGGGGATCGGTCGGTTAATTCGATCGAGTAGTGATCAAGGCATCGTCCATATGTGGATGACCGACGAACAACAAAAACATTTGAGTGAGATTGCAGAAGTGCTGCCTGTCAATGTCAAATGGGAGTAAGTATATAGATACGTGTGAAAGGGAAGCAGATGATGATGCTTCCCTTTTTTAGTGGTAGGCTCTGTTACCATTGAACATATCTTCCAACCTTTCAGTACCTAAAAGGCGTACGAAACTAAGGTTTCGCACGAAATGAGCCCAATATCAACGAGCATCAACACTAAACATTAACACAGCCTAGTGGTAAAGGGGCGGAGCGCGCGAACGAAGAGGGATAGCCAGAGAAGTACGCTTACTCATACCGCCTTAGGATTAAGTTTAAGGGTAAGCTCACTGGGGAAGAAGATGATGATTCGAGGGAGGGCAGGGGACGGAGCTACCTAGCATGAAGCGACAATGGTGGAAGGTCATGGTGGTAGTAAGCAATGTAGTAAGTCCGCTCTCACCTCCTTAGGGTTAAATTTTAGGGTAAAAGTTCACTGAGGAAAAGAAGAAGGTTCGAGGAAGTGAACAAAACAATAAAACACAAAAGATAACGAGACGGTGAGAGTGAATCATCCGCCTCGTTTTTTGTTATCTGCAATAATAGTAATCTGTTTATCGCAAAGATAACTCTACTCTTTGCGAGACAATGTTCGTGTTTAATGAATTGATTTAAACTTTGAAGCGGTTTCATCATAAAATAATATTAAAAACACGAATGTAACTATTGCCTTCCCCTAACTGTTACGTTACAATAAAACGTGTTGAACATATATTTGTTGTTCGTATATCCCTAATAATATGGTTTAGGGGTCTCTAGAAGGAACCGATAATTCCTAACTACGGACAGGTATATTTGTCCTGTCTAAAGTTAGGCTTTTTTATGTACTTTTTTAAATAATAAGAAGTGAACGATCATTGTCATACTGGGGGAATGAGTCATGAAGAAATATGATGCGATTATTGTTGGAGCTGGACCAGCTGGAGTTTTTGCTAGTTATGAACTTTTAGAAAAGGTACCGAATGCGAACGTGCTTTTAGTTGATAAAGGTCATGATATTTATCAGAGAAGGTGTCCAATTTTAGAGGAAAAAATTAAATTATGTCCGCCGCCTGCAGGCAAGAAAGAATTCGCTGGATGCTTACCGGCATGTTCAATTACAAATGGTTTTGGTGGTGCAGGTGCTTATAGCGATGGGAAATTTAATATTACGACTGAATTCGGTGGCTGGATGAGTGATTACCTTAGTCCCTCTACCGTGATGGAACTCATTCAATATGTCGATCAAATTAATTTAAAGCATGGAGCAACGGATACGATTACCGATCCGACTACAGATAAAGTACGAGAGATTGAGCAACGTGGTTACGGTGCAGGGCTAAAATTATTGCGTTCCCAAGTCCGTCATTTAGGAACGGAGCAAAACCTTGAAATTTTAACATCGATTTACGAGTATTTACGTGACAAAATAGATATGATGTACAAAACGGAAGTCAGTGACATGTTGACGGTAAAAGAGGACGGCAAGCATAAGATTCAAGGGATTGTCCTCAAAAACGGTGAAGAGCTATACAGTGATCATGTCATCATTGCCCCAGGGCGTGACGGTTCAGCATGGTTAACCGAGATTTTAAAGAAACGTAAATTGAAAATGACGAACAACCAAGTCGATGTTGGGGTACGTGTTGAAACCTCTGATGTTGTTATGAGCGAGATTAATGAGCACCTCTATGAAGGGAAGTTTATTTACAACACTTCAGTCGGTACGCGTGTTAGAACCTTCTGCAGCAACCCATCAGGACATGTTGTTGTCGAAAACCATAGTGGTGTGATGGCCGCCAATGGACACGCATATAAAGATCCGACATTAGGCTCAGAAAACACAAACTTTGCGTTACTTGTTTCCCATACGTTTACTGAGCCATTCGATAAACCAAACGAGTATGCGCGAGAGATCTGTAAGCGAGCGAATGATTTATCAAATGGTGGTGTGATCATCCAAACGTTTGGCGACATTATGAAAGGAAGACGTTCGACAGAAAAGCGGATTCGTGAATCGTTCTTAGAACCGACATTGAAGGAAGCGGTACCTGGGGATCTCGGTTTAGTTCTCCCATATAATACAATGAAAAGCTTAGTCGAGATGATCGAGGCGCTAGATAAAGTGACACCGGGGATTGCCTCTGAGCATACGTTTTTCTATGGGGTTGAAGCGAAGTTCTACTCTGCTCGTCCGAAACTAAATGAAGAATTTGAAACGGAAATTGAAGGGTTATATTGTGGTGGTGATGGTGCCGGAATTACACGTGGTCTAGCACAAGCAGGTGCTGCTGGTGTTTGGGTCGCGCGCAGTATCGCAAGGAAATTAAATGCCTAATGAACGAGATAAAGTAGAGGGGGAATTTCAAAGGGAAAAGTCCTTTATAAAGCGGATGAAGGATAAAGCAGTCGAGAATCACGGAGGAAATGTCCTTCATAAAGGCGATGAAGGACAAAGCAGTCGAGAATCACGAGGAAAATGTCCTTCATAAAGCCGATGAAGGACAAAAGAGTCGAGAATCACAGTGTAAAAGTCCTTCATAAGGCGGATGAAGGACAAAGTAGTCGAGAATCACAAAGGAAAATGTCCTTCATAAAGCGGATGAAGGACAAAAGAGGCTAGAATCACAAGGGAAAAGTCCTTCATAAAGGCGATGAAGGACAAAAGAGTCGAGAATCACAGTGTAAATGTCCTTCATAAGGCGGATGAAGGACAAAGCAGTCGAGAATCACAAAGGAAAAGTCCTTACCCTGCGGAGAGTATTCCTTCAACAAGAGGACGCGCTTGGTTTTATGGACGGAGTGCAAAGTGGATTCTCATTCCGTTAAAAGGAAGAAAGGTTGCTCCGACGAGGTAGAAACGGATTCTGGTTCCGTTACTCGTACAAAATCAATGGAATATTGTGGAGATCAGGCAATTAGCGGAATGAAGATCCGAAACGATACTCCAAACAGGGAGAATATAAGGAATAACGGAATGAGTATCCGGCAAGTGGCGAGTAGCTCTACAGATTGTGAATGTTTTCACTTAAATGAACGGGATGGCGTTAGTTGAATAATAGAAAAGGCAGAGGATGGTGACCCCTGCCTTTTTCTGTGTGGTGTGATTCTAAAAGGATACGATTTAACTTGGTATGGACCTTGTACGTTCGTTTTCTTCCTTCAAAACTGAACTACTTAGCTCTTTGCAGTTATCTTTTAGTTGGTCATGAGTGGTTGTAATGGCTCCTTCTTTGCGACTAACTCACGAATTGCCTGAGGCACATGGGTTTTCGCTTTCGTTTGGCGGTCCACGACCGCAAGTACGGCATTGGCAGAGAGAACAAGCTCGTTTTCCTCATTGATGATCGTTTGTTTGAGAGTGAAACTAGTGCGACCGACGCGCTCAGTCTCTGTGTGTATGGTTAATCGCTCTTGATCAAACATTTCTCTTTTATAGTCAGCGTTAATATTGACCACCATCGCGCGAACGTCATGTGATAGGCAAAACTGATACCATACCTTCCGTGCTTTTTCTAGATACTCCATATACATAACATTATTGATATGATCACTAGTTGTTTCCGCTTTGATGTGTAATTTGGAGTAAGCCATTTCTCTCACCGCCTTTTTAGATACCGACTGGTTAGTACTTTGAGTGTAGCAAATACACCATTATATTTCAATCAAAAGCTGTTGGTAATTAGCTTGTCTTTTCATTACTCGTCTATTGACCATCTGATCTCTAATAAAAATGTCTAGAATAAGAGATTTCCAATTATTTTCCTGAAACACCCCTTCTCATGATCGTTTATCGTTGTTAAGATTAAAAAAGTGTGAAACCTTTTGGATGCTGAATCGTACATATAGGCGAGGAGGGAAAGGGAGAAATTCTTATCTCTTCATTTTTAAGGAAATTTTTTTACTAGGAGTGAATGGTTTATGATGAGTATGATCTGGTTTATTTTATTGGTCATTTTATTGTTTGTCTTACTTATTGCAGGCGGTGTTGGTTTTTTTATTTATAAAAAACGATATAAAACTGCTAGTTCCAATGAGGCGTTAATCATTACTGGTCCCAAGCTAGGGAATCCTGATGACGATTCTAGGATATTTGTTGATGAAAATGGCAGAAGTTTAAAGATTGTTCGCGGTGGTGGGATCCGCTTAAAAATGTTTCAAACGTGTACTCCTGTTGATTTAAACTCGTTTCAAATTAAATTAACGACACCAAAAGTGTATACATCGCAAGGGGTTCCGGTCATTGCTGATGCCGTTACATCAGTGAAAATTTCGGATACGTTAATAGGTGTAGCGAACTATGCTGAACAGTTCTTAGGGAAAAAGCAATCTGAAATTGAAGAAGAAGTTTCAAAGGTTCTTGGGACAAATCTTCGTGCGATTCTATCAAAAATGACCGTGATTGAGATTAATAATGATCGAGAATCATTTAACCATCAGGTGCAAGAGATTGCTCAAAAAGAATTGGATAACATGGGTTTTAAAATTACGTCCTTTGGTCTTGATGATCTCCGTGATGCCGATGAGGAGAATGGCTACCTTGATAATTTAGGTCGCCCTCGTATTGCAGAAATTCGCAAAAAAGCGGAAATGGCTGAATCGGATGCTGAGAAGGAGACGCGCATGTATCGTGCGAAAAATGACCAAGAAGCTCAAAATGAGGAGAATATCCGTTTAAGTGCTGTCGCAGAATCAAAGAAAGAAAAGGATATTAAAGAAGCTCAAATTAAAGAAGAAACGGAACGAGCACGTGCGAAATCTGAACAATCGTATGAATTAGAGAAAGCTCGACTCTCTCAACAAGTGAAAGAAGAAGAAATGAAAGTGCAATATATTGAGCGTCAACGACAAGTAGAACTAGAGATTGAAGAACAAAAACGACGTAAAGCGCTTGCGGATGCGAATGCGTATGACATTAAGGCCAAAGCCGAAGCGGAAGCAGAAAAATCACGAATTGATGGGGAAACGAAAGCAACCATTGAAAAACAAAAAGGTCTTGCTGAAGCGGAAGTTGTTCGTGAACGCGGACGTGCAGAAGCGGAAGCGAAGCAATTAATGGCTGAAGCAATGGAGAAATATGGTGAAGCTGCGATCCTAGAAATGTTTATTGAGATGCTGCCAAAGTATGCGCATGAAATTGCTCAACCACTCTCTAAAATTGAAGAGATGAAAGTGATTGACATGGGAGGCTCGGATTCAAGTGGGGGCTCTTCAAAGATCACGAACAATGTCACGAAAACGATGCTCGGCCTACAAGAAAGTTTAAAAGAAAGCACAGGCATGGATTTGAAGGCGATGCTTGAAAGCTATGTATCTCGTGGCAATGTCAATAACTTTGAGTCATCGAAGTCCGAAGCCGCACCAACAGCTGAAGAAGTACAGTCAAAGAGCGCTGATGACACACCAAATGAGGAAAGATAATAAGTCTCTCTAGTGAGGTCCTGCTATCGAAATGGCAGGGCCTTACGTACATAACAGTAGTGACGGTAGATGATCGAGAGGAGAGGTATGATTGGAACAATATCAAAAAGGATTTCGGTTAATTTTTTGGGGACTGATTCTGACGTTCATCGATTTTACGATTAATGAAGTGTCTGCCTTACCTTCGTTTATCGGCTATTTGATCGTGCTAGCTGGAGTCAAAGCGGTCGCCGAACAAGACCCACAAGTAAAACGATTGAAGCCGTGGCTGAATGGACTGTTAATCGTTACTGCCCTCAGTTGGTTAAGCCTCTTTCAACGTCCTGATAATCTGCAAGGGGCGAGAGAGCAACAAGGGCCTTTTTATGTCGAGTTGCCACCATTTGACCTTCAACATCTAGCAAGTGGTCTCGAGATGGTCTTTAGCCTCGTGTTTGTGACCTTGCTTATGAACCTTTATCTTCTCATGCTAAGGCGAAGTGAGCATCCGTATTGGGAGCGAGTGTTTAGAAATCGCAGAAACTTTTATGTCGTTGTACATATACTCGTGCTCTTCCTCATGCCTCTTGTGATGATCGGTCCTGCGGCCTTGGCCCTCCCGTTTGCACTCTTGATGCTGCTCAATTTTATTGCGTTTATCCGGGTTTTAATGAGTGCTTACCGGATGAAGAAGCTTGCTGAGGCTGAGGAAATACGTGCTGAGGTTGGTGAGCAAGAACGGTTAACAGCGGTTTTCTTTGAGAAAAAGAAAGCATCACTCATCGGTGCTATGGTGATTGTTGCTAGTTGGGGAATTGGTTTTTTCTGGGTGGAACAACACCGCCTTGACGAACCGTTATTTTTACCAACCTTTATTGCATATGAAACCAATGAGCATCGCGAAACGCAGTTGTATTACCTCCATACGAACGGGTATAACCAGCAAGTCGTTGTAAACGGGCGGTTGAATGCCCCGCACCAGACGGTGTTTTCGTACAGTTATTATGCGCTGAATGAGCTGCCACTTAACAGTTATGATCTCGAACATATACTTTTGGAACCGGATCAACTAAGGCAGTATGATGGAACGCCAATCACCGATGTCGAGCCACTGCATGTAGCGAGATTAGAGCCACTTGCTGAGCGTGATGATCATTATATCGAGTTACGCTCAACCCGAACTAGTTACGATGAAACAGCTGTGACATTTGAAGTTGTTGAATCTTTTACACTTATTGATGAATTTGCTCTCCCGTTTGACGACCAAATCGGTGATTATTTCTCGATTTCGTGGACGAGTGAGCGCAATCCTGTGTCCGTCGGGCAGTCGTTTTTACCAGGGGATAGACTGACGTTTACGCTGGAACCGTGCGGAGATATTGGTGGATTAGCCAGTGTTTCCGCCCCGCTTCGAGTTGAGATTGAGACGGACGAAGGAGACTCCTTCGAGCTTGATTTAACGTGGTTAACGTATCATCCTCACTTTGAGCGGGACACGATAGAGGCTTATCTGCAACAATAAAATTAGTGCGCCGGTTTGGTGTGCATAGGAAGGGGAGTGTTTATGGCGATTTTTTGGCTCATTGCATTTGCATTATTAATGTCAACGCTCTTTGCGATTGAGCGGAAATTAACACGCATCAATCAACAAAATGAACAAATGATTGAGCTATTAAAAGGTAAACAAGATCGTGACTGATTATTCTCGCTGGCGTGAACACATGTGTTTATGTCAGCTTTTTTGGTGGTGAACGGTTTTCCCCCGTGAGTGTTTAGCGGTGGAGTGAGAGAGCACCGCTATTTTTGATCAAGATGCGATTTCTTTTTCCTACGTCGCTGTAAACACACAATTGGTCTTAGTGATGCATTGGAGGTACATTTCTTAAAAGGAGGTGCTGATCTTCATTGATCGACACATGTAACTGATGTTGTTCATTGACAGAGGCAAAAAAGACAGACTGAGCCTTAGAAATGCCAGCTTGTTGTAATTGATCCTTGAGCCACTGTTCATCTAACTTTAATTTTTCGAGAACGTCGTAATAGATTTCACCATCTATAATGACTGGAAAGGATAGACCTGTTTTCTTTTTCGTGAGCCCAAGATCCTCGACTGTGACGGCTGACTTCTCGCCTTTCTTATGAATCGTAAGCTTGCCATTTCCTTCAATGATTGCGATCTTAACGTCACTGACATCAAAGACATCATTTTCTCTGAGCATTTGTAAAATGTTATCAATCGAGTAACGGATCTTTGTTAAATTCTCGATTAGAAATTTACCCTGATAAATGACAATCACCGGTTCAAAGGTGATAAGCCTCCCAAATGTTCTGTTCGTAATTTTGGTTTTTGTAACGAACACTTGGAATAAGGCAATCAATATAATAGCAACAGCTGTATGAATATGATCAATGCTTGGATCCGCTAGGTCAGCCCCAACGACTGATCCGAGGATGAGCACAACTAAAAAGTCAAAAACCGGTAACTCACCGATTGAACGCCTTCCCATAATCATCGTCATAACGAGTAAGAGTGGTAAAATGGTAATGATGCGTAAGAAGAGAATCCCTTGTTCTTTTAATAGTTGTTCCAAAAGGTGACACACCTTTCATTACTTTTATATAAGAGACTAGGACAAAAGGTTGGTTTTACCTTTTGTCCCATCCCCTAAGCAATAAGCGTAACCGCTACCATCTTTTAGAAGCCTGGTGTGATTGAGGGCGCTGAAAAAGTGTGAACTTCACTTTTTCAGCGCCTCTTACATGTGGCGAGTGAAGCGATTGCCAATCGTTTAACTAGTTTTGTCCTGATCTCCTTTATGTCCTTTTTTGCATTTGCCCCAAGTTGGAATATAGCCATTTTCCTCTAATTTTTCTTGATGTTTGTCAAACATTGAAATGATTTTATTCCCTTTTTCTTCTGTAAACACACCGAATTCAACGTACTTATCGATCATCTCTTTTTTCTGCTCATGGATGCTTTGTGAGAGGGCGGCTAATTCCTGTTGCTGCTGTTCGGTTAATTCAACCTGAATCGGGGCATCTTCACAACCCTCATGTGCCTCTGCTGCTGTCACAGACCCTACGCATAAAAATAGTCCAACCATGAGACTGCAGAAAAATATTCTCATCTGAAACACTCCTTACAATTAATTTCACGTTAGCTTTTGCTTTTCTTGAACATTTATCCATGGTTTACCAAAAAAACTGAGTCTTCTCGGTAAATGAATGTTTTGTTGTAGGATAGTACGGGTAGTACCTACTATAAGGAAAGTGATAAGAATGATTAATTAATAATAACTACATTATCAATGAGAAGGAATTAGGTTATAGGTGCGACTAGAGGTGTAAGAGAGAATGAGGGAGCTGTCCTAGAAAGTTTTAGTGCACCTTTTTTGGGACAGCCTTTTTTTGCTCAATGAGTAGTTTATTGCTTGTTGCGCTGCGCGATTTCTTCTGTAACAACGAAAGCGAGGTCATCATTACCGAATAACGATAATACTCCAAGTAATGTTTCATCAGGGATGTCCTCTGATTCGCTCTTCGGTACGGTTAAGTCTAGTGCTTGTTTAAGAGCGTCGTTAACCGTTTGTTGTGGATATGCTCGCATGTATAAGTTTAACGGGTCGAGGTCATGATTGATGCACCACTGTGCAAATACGAGAACCATCATCTGTTCATCACGCTGATAATTTTCAACGACTTGTTGTTCGATCTCTTTTTTGTTCATACAATCTCCCCTTTATGCTGATATTCACTCATTATATAACGAATGGATGTGAAGGGAAAATAAAAGCATAGTGACATTGGAAAAATAGAGTTATGCTTGCTTCACACGGTTAAATGTAGATGACAGTGAGAAAGGGTGAACGAGATGAGAGAGGAAAAGAATGTTGCGTTTGGAGACGATGTTACGATCAGTGGAACATTAACAATTCCGGAATCAAGAGATAAACACCTGCCTGCGATTTTAATTGTTTCTGGTAGTGGCCCAACAGACCGGGATGGAAATGCCCCACAATTGAAAGGAAATATTTATAAAGAGTTGGCTGATTTTCTTGAATCAATCGGTTTTGTGACATTACGATATGACAAACGAGGGGTTGGTGAAAGTGAGGGTGACTTTGCAACTGCAGGAATGTCTGATTTAGTGACCGATGCGGTGAGTGCGGTCGCGTTTTTACGTGAGCATAGTCGTGTTGACCCGAATCGAATTGTCGTGTTAGGGCATAGTGAAGGCGGTCTGCTTGCCTCCGCGATTAATATGGGAACGGAGATTAATGGCATCGTTATGCTGGCTGGTGGTGCTGGTGAAACCCTCCTTGAAGCGACTGATTATCAACGAGAGATCGCTTATGATCAATTAGAATCGCTCTCAGGTTTGAAGGGATTTTTGATTCGAAAATTAAAAATTGTCAACAAAGACAAGAAAAAAGCGAAGCGCCTCTTTGAAAAAATGAGAACAACTACCAAAGATACGATCAGGTATAACTTTGTGAAGTTAAATGCCAAATGGTGGCGTGAGCATATGCAATTTCAGTTGCCTGAAGCGTTGAACCAAATGACTTGTCCGCTTTTAGCCGTCACAGGATCAAAGGATGTCCAATCAAACCCAAAGGCTCTAGATAAACTTGAACAGTATGTGTCAACTGATGTTGAAACACACGTCATTGAAAATATGAATCATATGTTAAAAATTCAACATGAAGACATTGAAATACAAAGGCTTATGAGCATTTATAAGAAAGGGATCAATGAGCCGATGGCAAAGCAACTACAAGAGGTATTAGAAACATGGTTAACCAAGCATTTTCGCAGGTGATCTCTGTTAGATGACTCATGAATGATAGGTGACAGATAGCAGGAGTGTTAGATCGGTCACAGTTTTGTTATAGTGCATTTTGTTACACTCGGTAATGGTAGGGAAAAATAAAAGTTAATTTATTATTATTATTATTAATTGATAATAATTATAATCTGTGTTATTCTAAATACAGAAAGAGAACATTATAAAAAACAGGAGTGGTATACATGCAAAAACAATTAATTGAAGAACTTAATAAACAACTAGCAAACTGGAATGTCCTAAACACAAAGCTTCATAATTATCACTGGAATGTGACGGGAAGTGACTTTTTCACATTACATACAAAGTTCGAAGAGTTTTATAATGAAGCTGCTACAACGATTGATGAAATTGCTGAGCGAATTTTAACGATCGGTGGGAAGCCAGTTGCGTCGTTATCCGAGTATCTAAAGGGCACAACGTTAAGTGAAGCAACGGGTACGGAAACAGCAAGAGAGATGGTCGCGGCGATTGCTAAAGATTTCGAACAGATCGTGGCAGAATCAAACGAGCTGATCGAAGTTGCTGAAAAAGCCAATGATGAATCAACAGCTGATATGTTTATCCAAGTGAAGACAACATTAGAGCAACATATTTGGATGCTAAAAGCATTCTTAGGATAAAACGTAACAAACACGTAAAGAAGAGGGGCAAGAAGCCTAGTGGGTTCTATTACCCATCGTAAAATTAACAAGATCATTATGCCAAAAAAGCACCGTTCGCGGTGCTTTTTTGTTCTTATTTAAGTAGAATTGGGCCGCGAGATGTCCTTCATCGTCTTCATCAAATTGTGGTGGGAGGGCGGAGCGCGCCAGTGAAGGGGTTTGTTCACACCGATTTTAATAGGAGTAGCTCGTTTGAGAAGCGCTAAAAAGAAAAGTTTTCAAGCGAATGTTTCCATGCAAGTTTGTCATATTAAGAGTATGGGGGTTGATAATTTGTTTTCGCTACGTGGTGACGCTTGGAAGTTTTATCAGAAATTACGGAGAACGGAACGGAACGGTGACAGCGTAAAACAGTTGAATGAGATCAAAGAAATTGAAGAGATTCAATCGTTTTATGTGACGCTCGATGACGATACGCTACATAACATCCGCTACCGGATGCTAAAAGAAAAAGAAGGATCGGGAATGATCCCGATTTTTGTGACCTCGATTCCTTGGCTGTTGTTTATTTTTTCAAAACAATTGCAGCAGTTGTTATTTGAAGGAGGGACATACCTTTGGCTCGTTTTTATTTTCATTTATGTGACAGTGCTTTTTTTTAGTGTCATTATTCATTTTCGTGAAAACGCTTGGGCCAATGTCCATATTGAACTCATTGGTGACGTGTTAAAACGAAGAGGCGATCAAAAGTAATCAAAAGATCAGCTCCCGGCTAGTCTACATCGCAGACTAGCCATCGACGTTTGTTTAGTCATTCATTCTGACATCAACGATATCGATAAACGATAAAAAAAACCGCTCTTCGAATTTGTCGATAATTCGAAGCTTTTTTTCGTGATAATCAATGTAGTGAACGTGACCAACGAGCGTATGAAATTCCCCTCTACTCCAATAAACGAATGCAAGGGCTTGATTTTCAACGACGGCGTCGCTGATCGTTTGTTCAAATTCCTCAAATTGCTGTGGGTCCAATTGCGGCCTCGGTACTTTCTCCACCTCGTTTGCCCATTCTTTGAGCATCGCTACGTGCTCTGGTAACATCATACTCGTCCATTTCAGTGTACCTCGATCTTTATTGTTTGCCATTAGCGGTTCCATATGATATAACCTCCTTGACGAACTTTTGTTCTTATTATATACGAAAATATGTTCGTTATGCAAGTGAGGGAGAAAACACCATTTTTTGGTGACGTCAATATCAATTTGCTAAAATTCGTGCTACGATTACGTTGAAGTGACCAGAGGGACTCCTATAAGAACAATAAAATAAATGAAACCTTTTTAAGATAACCGTGGCTAAGGTATCATCATCTAGTCACACAAGAGCTGGGAATAAAGGAGAGAGTGCTCGTGAAAAAAATCTATACAGGTCCATTTGGGCCAAGTGCGAGAAATGTGTGGGTCGATCAAGCGATTAAGCGGATTCAGCAAGGAGAAGGCGAGTCGTTTTTATTTATTTTGCCAACGGCTCAATTATTAAAAGACGTTCGTGAAACGCTTCTACAAGCAACTGGAGCAATGCCGGGCGTGCATTTACTCAGTTTTGATGATATTGCCAACGACCTTGTCAAAACGTGTGACCCGACCGCTTATCCATTGACATCGTTTGAACTGCAACGCATCTATGAAAACCTTGTTGAAAAGTATGCCGATCACCCGGATGTACAAGCTCTTTATAAAAATTATCATTTAACAGGCGTGAAACGTTCGATTGTCCATGCGATAGGGGAACTGAAACGCTCAGGCCTCACCATTGCAGATGCGAACAAACTGTTAGAACATGATGATATTGATCGCTTACAAAAAGCGTTACTGTTTTTATTTGTTCATTCCGAAGAAGCAATCCGTAACGTTAACCAAATGAATGACCTAACAGGAATGTCAACGGAGGCGCGCTTAAATCATGCTGCCGCCGTGTTGGAGTCGAAAAACGTCCCAACGTGGGTTGAGCAAATCGATACGATTTGGATCGACCATTTTACTGATTTTACTCCCTTACAGTTACGGCTGTTACACGCCTTAATTGACCGAGATCACGTTAAGAACGTTGGGATCTATATCCCTTATTATCCATCGTTATATGAACAGTTGCCGGAGTTTAATGAACGGTTTGAGAACAACCTTAACGCTCTTGTTCGTCATGGCTTAACCCATGAGTCGTTCGCTCAGCAATCGCAACAAGCGATCCATCAACAGGTAGCAAGTGATTGGGGAGTGGAGCCAACAAAGACAGTTACAAGCTCGAATCAGGCGATTAATTCCTTAAATGAGCAGCTTTTTACAAAGGACGTATCACTCGTCGATTCGGATGCAATTGACGTGATTCCTTGTGCCTCGATCAAAAAAGAGGTGGAGATCGTAGCTAAAGAAATGAAACAAGAATTAATAGACAATCCAGACTTAACCCCACGTGACCTTGCGATTGTCGCCCGCGATGTTGAGCGGTATGAATCGTATCTTGTTGAGCGCTTTGAGCAAGAAAACCTTCCGCTGCAACGAGCGATTACCGTTTCGCTTCAGCAAACACCTGTTGTGAAGCAAGTATTATCGCTATTACAGCTAGAGCAAACGGACTGGAACCGGGATGATTTAATTAAGGTGTTTGAAGGGGATTACATTCATTGGGAAAATCAACCACCTGCGCATGTGATTGCTTGGATAAAAGAGCAAGGGATCATGAGTGGCAAAGAAAAGTGGTTATTATTTGCCGAGCGCCAGCTTACGTTTTTGGAGCAACAGCTTGAAGAGGCCGATCAAAACGAAGAGCGTAAAAAACAAGCGCTTGCTTATCAGCTTGAGGAAACGAAGCGCCTGCGTTTGTGGTTAGAAGAAGTAGCTGAGAAGACAGCACAATTTCCACGTCAAGCAAGCTTTAAGACGTATATAGAGAATGTCGATCAATGGTTGGGGCATTTACATATCAAGAAAGCGATTGTCATTCACCTACGCAATGGGAGCTACAGTCATGAACGTTTAAAACGCGATCTTGATAGTTTTGAGAAGATAAAAGAAAGTCTGCAGCAGCTTCGAATATCGGTGGCCCGTCTCGGAGAAAACGAGCGTCAGTTAACGTTTTCTGATTTTATTTATGCATGGACCAATGGCTGGAAGGCGGAACGAATGGTGCTAAAGAAAGGTCATCGAAATGGGATTGCTGTTCTCGACCCATCTTCGATCCGTGGACTAGAGTACCATTCGGTCTATGTTCTTGGTTGCAATGACGGTGTATTTCCGATGCATCATAGTGAGCAATGGCTCTTAGATGATACTGATCGCCGGAAGTTAAAAAGCTATTGCACGATTTCTTCTACCCATTTTCAAAATGAAATGGAACAGGTTTTTTTCTTAATGACGATGGCAGTACCACAAAACAAGCTCACATTTACGTATGTGTCACCAGAAATTGAAGAAAAGGTTCTACTCTCACCGTTTGTTGAAGAGGTGACCAAGCGCCTAGATCGTACAGCGGAAACGACTGAACGTCAAAAAGAAGCGCTCAGCAAGCGGCCTTATCCAGGCAACGAAAACAGAATCTCATCTGTTAAAGATTATCAACTATGGTTGTTAAATAAAGGGAAGGAAGAGGCGGATGCCAACGTGCATCTGTATCATGAGCAATGGCTCTCGCGCCCACTGTTTACCCACATGCTCGATGCGGTTGCCGTTGAGCATGAGCGAACATTTGGTAGGTTCTATTCACAATGGGAAGGGGCGATCAAAGATGAGGCTGCGGTGGCAAAGATTCGCTCACTTTATTCAGAAGAACGACGCTTTAGTGTCTCACAGCTCAATGAGTATATCAATAGCCCGCTGACCTTCTTTTTTAATCGTGTACTTGGTGTGAATCCAGTCGAGGAGAGAGAGCTTGAAGTCTCGAAGCTTGATAAAGGAAATATTATTCACGAAACGTTGAGGCGGTTTTATGAACAATACCGTGGTCAAAAGCTAAATAGTGCTGAACTAGAGTCCTATCAACAAGTGTTATCAGCGATTTTCCGAGAGGAAGCGACTCAGTTTGCTAGTGAGACGATCTATGAACAATCACAGCTTTGGCAGCTTGAAGTCGATCGGCTTGATCGTGAATTACAAGCATGGCTAAAAAATGATATAAATTGTAATCGTGGCGCGTTAACGCCATCTTATTTAGAGCTTTCCTTTGGGTTGCCGGTTTCAGCGGATGACCAAATCGATCCTCAGTCAAGTACCGAAGAGATTGTCGTTCCGTTGCCAGAAGGAGCGGTACGTTTATATGGGAAGATTGATCGTATTGATTGTGATGAGGAAGGTCACTTTACGATTTTCGATTACAAATCAAGTCTTGGGAGTGCCCAAAACTACAAGGAGCTTTATAAAGGGGTCTATAACTATCAATTGCCGATCTATTTAGCGGCGATGAAACAATGGCTGACAGAAGAGAGACAGCAAGAAGCAGTCATTGTCGGTGGTACGTTTTACAGCACTCGAAAGAAGGATAAATTTAAGCAGGTCGGCATCTGGTCCAAACCATTGAAGAAGATGAGCGGATTAGGGAGCAATCAGAAAAAAGGCTTTTATGAACCGATCGAGGAGCAAATCAATGAAGACTTAGCGGCGGTGGCTGACGCGCTTTCACGTTTGCGTGCGGGTGAGTTTTTCTTAACCTCGAAACAAAAGCCGAATGATTTTTATGGTGATAATGCTGTGTTCCGCTACAACGAGGTAGCTGTTCGTTCAAAAGATAAGCAGCAGGATAAGGAGGAGAGATAAATGGAGGTCAATTTTACAATTGAGCGTGATCCGAAGCCATTTGCAGGCCAACAACGAGCGATTGAGACGTTAGATCGGAGCTTGCTCGTCTCAGCAGGTGCGGGTTCAGGGAAAACATGGGTGTTAACTGAACGGTATCTTGAAATTTTGAGTAAAGGGTATCGACCATCACAAATTGTAGCGATTACGTTTACGGAAAAAGCTGCTGGTGAGATGAAAACTCGGATTCGCTCGGCGATCCAAAAGATGATCAACAAAGCATCAGATGATCATGAAAAGCTGTATTGGGAGCAGTGCGAGCGCGAAGTCAAACATAGCATCGTCACGACGATTCATGGATTTTGTTCAAGAGTGCTACGGACAAACCCGGTTGAGATTGGATTAGACCCATTTTTTAACGTCCTTGATGGTACAGAGGCCAAGCTGTTGCTTCGTGATGTGACCTGGCAAACAGTAAGAGATTATATGGAAGAGGGCAAGGAAGGGGCGGCGCGCTTATATAAGCAATTCCCGGACACCGAAGAGTTAGTGGGTGTCGTTTCTGCGATCTATACGAACTTGCGCACACTAAATCAAACACCACAGGACATGCTTGCCACAACAGAGCGAGAGCTTGCCAAAAGACAGGAAAATTTTACAGAGGCGCTTGACCGCTTAATCACTCATACGGAAAAGATGAATGAAGTATTTGCTGATATCAAAGCGAAAGCGAAAAAGCCAGCAGCATACTTTGAAAAATATGAGCGTTGGATGGCTCATTTTCAGGAGGCTATCCCACTTTTGAGAGCAAGTGACGCAGTGATGAATGAGGAAATCAGTGCTAAGTTTGAAGCAATGGAAGCAAGCAAATGGAGGAAAAGTGGGACGGAGCAATTTAAAGAAATGACAGATATGCTCAGGGAGGAATATCTGCCAGACTTGAGCAACTTATTTATTTCCGAAGAGTATGTGCCCCTTCTTCGTAGTTTAGCAACCTTGATTGGTATCACCGATCGGAATTATCGGCAGGCCAAAGAAAAGCGTCAGTCGGTTGACTTTAATGACTTAGAGACGTTAGCTGCCAAATTGTTAGCCAAACAACCGTCGGTGAGGAACAAGTGGCAGCAACGCCTTGAATTTCTAATGGTTGATGAATTTCAAGATACGAATGCACTGCAAAAGTCGATTATTGATCATTTAACAGCGCAGGGGGACAAGGTCAAGTTATTTGTCGTTGGTGATGGGAAGCAATCGATTTATAAATTTCGCGGCGCAGATGTCCAAGTGTTTTATGATATTGAAAAGGAAATTGTCGCTAAAGGTGGCGAAACAGTTTCACTTGCGATGAATTTTCGGACACAGTCACCTGTGATTGCCTATATTAATTCACTATTTGCAGAATTAATGGAAACCAAAGACCATCCATCATCGTCATATGCGACGGTTTACGAAGCGTTAGAAGCGCACCGTCAAGTGGAACGTGAGGATCAAGCGATTGAAATGATCGTCACAACAGAAGAAGGTGAAGAGCACACGGAAAAAAAAGATGAGGATGTTCATTGGGTTGAGGTGGAAGCTGAAAGTCTCGCACGACGGATGAAACAAATCGTAACAGAAGGTGAGCGCGTCATTTGGGATAAAAATGATGATGGCGAGGAAGCCCCACGCTCAGCTACATATGGTGATTTTGCTGTCTTGTTAGCTGCGCGTTCGCAGATGCATCTATACGAATCGGTTTTTCAAGACTACCAGATTCCTTATGTCGTTGTTGGGGGACGCTCCTTTTATCAAAAGCAGGAAATTCTTGATGTCGCCAATGTATTGAAGCTGATCCAAAATCAAGATGATGAGCTGGCGTTACTCGGGTTCTTACGATCTCCGTTTGTTCACGTAAAAGATACAACCTTGTTTTGGTTAACGCGCGGTCAGTCACTAACAAAAGCCTTTCATCGCCTGAAAGAAAAACCGGCCGAGGTTGAAATGCGTGAATGGGAAAAATTCCAGCTTGCTCAACAATGGGTAAAGAAATGGTTGTTGTATCGTAATTCTGTGAGTATTCATGAGCTGTTAACGATGATTCTTGATGACACGGGTTACCTTGGGATGTTAATTGCTGGTTATCAAGGTGAACAAAAAGTGTCGAATGTCGAGAAACTCTTACAGTTGGCTCGAAGTCAATTTGATGAGCAGGGGAAACTACTTTACGATTTGGTTCATTATATCGATCTCATGCAAGCTGAAGGAATCCAGGAAGAAGAGGCATCTGTTGTTGAAGATCGCGGTGATGCGGTCGTGATCATGTCGATACACAGTTCAAAAGGGCTAGAGTTCCCGATTGTCTGCATTCCAGAGATGAAAAAAGATTTTTTGAAAAAAGGAGGCTCATCGGAACGTACCTACTTTCACCCGGACAAAGGGCTTGGTTTAAAATTAATCGATACCAATTATGGGAATGGGTTTCACGAAGAATTACGAACAATCGAACAACAAAAAGAAACTGAAGAAGCCAAACGGTTACTTTATGTGGCGATGACTAGAGCACGGGATCATCTCATTCTCGTCGGATCAAAAATCTCAAAAGGTACAAAAGATACGTGGTTAACCTGGACCTTACATCACCTTGGTTTTGAAGACTTTGATTGTCTGAATGACCAAAGAGACGACTGTGAACAGCTCCGAATGATCCATGCAAGCGAGTTGCCTGCCTATGATAAAGGACATCTAGCGAAAACAACGACGTGGCAAACATGGTTAAACTCAGATCACGTGACGGACAAAGACCTGCCAGAGCTCCCGTTATTACCAAGAGGTGAAGATTATCGATGGAATGATCCGCTTCAGCAAAGAAATGAGCTGCCAACTTTGTCGGCATCAGCGATGATGCTGTTTGAACGTTGCCCCCGCTATTTTTATTTACAATATATCGAGGGGATGTACGGGTTAGATGCGTTGCTAGGTGAAGATGATGATCAAGAACGTGCTGGCTTTTTAAGCGCTGTTGAGAGAGGAACGATCGTCCATCACTTAACCGAGCATGTCGGTGCCGAAGACTTAGAAACCATTGATTGGTACGATTTGATTGAAGAGCAAGTCCTTCAAGTTGTTCAAGAACCAGAGGTCACACTTTGTGATGAGGATCGCAAGCTTTTAACCTCATATATGAAGTCGTATGAATCATTTATGAGTCAGATAGGTGATGCATCGTATGAGAATGAAAAAACATTATACCTGTTATGGGACGATCAACCGCTTTATGGTCAAGTCGATCGTATTCAATATCATGACGATGGTACAGTTTCCATTTACGACTTTAAAACGAATAAAATAACAGAAACAAGGTCGGTCGGAAAAGTTGTTCAACCGTATTTGTTACAAGGCTATTTTTACACTGAATTAGTTGAACAGGTCCTAAAAAAAGACGTCGTCAAGATGGAGTTTGTGTTCCTTCATTCTGGAGAATCGTATGCGATTAGTCTCGATCAAAAAAGCCGAGCAGAAGCACGGCAGAAAATCACAGATATTATTTCATATGTACAGCAACATCACAACATCGAAGACTATCGCTGCTGTACAAACCCAAGCTGTGCTTGTAAACTGATCGATTAATCGATCTTGATAATAAAGGGGTGTCTGAGACGGGTGATTTTACCCTTCAGACACCCCTTTTGCATGCGAATACAAGGAAAGGTAACCATTTTACATAAAATGTAAAATGGAGGAAAAGATAGGTGTAGACAAGAGAAAAAGAGTATAAAGGAGCCGGATGAGGGATGAAAAAACAAAAACAGCATATCGCTATTATGACTTTGGTTATTTTAATTAATTGCTTGAAATGTACATGGAGGCACATTCCAAGGTTTTCAAGCAGCCTCGCTTATGTGAGCTTTTTTAACGCAGGTTATTATTACCTGTGTAAACGTCATCTCCTATGGGAGTTTTCACCTAAGGGGTTCGATTGGAGGGTTTTACGAGCGGCTCATACCTTTTTGATAACTCCATTACTTGTACTCGCCTGTTTAACTCGTTTTCCTGATTCGCTTACACAGCAAGTGACCCATCTCTTGAAATGGGTGTCATTATCAACGGTGGCTGAATACATTGCTTATAAAAATCACCTCATTAGGTTTAATCATGGCTGGAACTTTCTTTGGTCTAGTCTCATTTATTTAAAAATGTATACCTACAGTTACTTACATACGAAACGCCCATTGTTGACATGGGGGTTGTCGTTCTTATCGATGATCTTTTTTATGGCATATTTTAACGTACCAGTTGAAGAAAAAAGGTTAGTAAAAGGCCCCTTATTCCGGTGGTTACCATTGCGCTAGCTACGAAGCTAGGGTGTCCTATTAGAATGAATCGATTAGGACACCAAAATTAGGTTCCAGTTAGCGGTCCAAAGCTTTCTTGCCTACCACTTGCTGGGGTGAGGAAGCTGCATGTTCTTTCGTAGATAAGTATACCCCACCAATGACGAGAACGCCGCCGATCAGTTGAATCACCGTTACTGTTTCCCCTAAGAACACAACCGCACCAACAATTGTAAAGACAGGCAGTAAATTTAAGAAAATCGAAGCTCTCGATGGACCAATGGCTGCCACCCCTTTGTTCCAAAAGAGTAAAGCGATAACGGATGGGAAGATCCCCAAATAGAGCAATCCGAGAATGAGTGTAGGTTCAAGTAATGAAATGAGCCCATCACGCCACTCATATAACGCAAACGGAAATAAAACGACGATTGCAATCGCAATCATCACTGTAAGGCTAGCGTATAACGGATACTTATGACCGTGTTGCTTCACGAGTAATGAATAAATGGCCCAAGCAATGACCGCGATCAAGACAAGCAGGTCTCCGCGATTAAATTGAATGGCCAGCAGTGCTTGCCACGAGCCTTCGGTAATCACCCATATCGCACCAAGCAACGAAAGGAACACGCCAACATATTGGAGACGATGTAACTGTTCTTTTAAAATAAAAATCGCGAGCAGCACAGTAAAAACTGGTGTTGTAGCTTCTACAATCGCAACATTCGTCGACGTTGTATATTGTAATGAAGAATATAAAAACACATTAAATAAGACAATACCTGTCATCGCTTGACCGACAATGGGTTTCCACTCTTTTTTCAAAACAGTGTGGTTGTTTTTAAGTTGGTAAAAGCTGAGTGGCAAAAGAATCATGAAGGCAATAACACAACGAATGAACGTAATCGTTACGGGTGGTAGATCGTTAATTGCTTTTCCGACAAGGATATTCCCTGAAAACAAAACCATCGTGATGGTCAGTAGTAGATATGCCCGTACCATAGAATCACCTCGCTTTTCTAAGAGGCTATTGTAACACGTAGGCGTTGGTTATGCATGAGTGACGTCAGTGAAAGAAGGAAGTCTTCACACACAAACGAAAAAATAGATAGCTAGCTTCCTGAATTGACCAGCCTGTTACTTTTTCAGCAGTCTCCTCGTTTCGCGATATTTTTTTTTGAAATCACTTAAAATTCTGTTAAAATGAAAAGAGTTCGTAGTTTCATTGTTTAGGAGGATGGATATGGAAAATAATCACGTAGTTTTATCAGTAGAAAATGGTGTTGGGATTGTAACGTTAAATCGTCCTGAGGTAGGAAATGCCCTCGATTTACAAATGGCAAAAGAACTAATGGAGGTTGCCCTTCAATGTTCAGATCGTGAAGATATTCGTGCCGTTGTCATTACTGGGGCCGGTAATAAGTTTTCTGTCGGTGGAGATCTAAAGAGCTTTGCGGCGCAAGGAGAAGACATTGGTTTTCATTTGAAAACGCTTACGTCTTATTTAAATCAGGCAATATCTACATTTGCACGCATGAACAAGCCTTTGATTGGAGCCGTTAATGGGACAGCTGCTGGTGCGGGAATGAGCTTGTCATGTGCATGTGATCTTGTTTATGCGTCTGATCAAGCGAATTTTGTGATGGCATACAATCAAGTCGGCTTAACACCTGATGGATCGGGAAGTTATTATTTACCACGGCTAGTTGGTACGAGACGAGCGTTAGAGTTATTGTATACGAATCGCAAATTACGTGCTGGTGAGGCATGTGAGTGGGGACTTGTTAATCAAGTGGTAGTCGATAATGAGCTTAAGGAAACCGTACTCGAGTTAGCCGCGAAGCTAGCCCAGGGTCCCGTTCATGCTTATGGTGCAACGCGACGATTGATCGCTCACTCACAGCAAGAGACACTAGAAGGGCAATTAGCGCTTGAGTCGGAGCAACTTGCAACAAGAGCAAACAGTGTAGAAGGACAAGAAGGGATAGCGGCGTTTATGGAAAAGCGAGCAGCGAAGTATGTGAAATAAAAGAAGATGACGAGAGAGCAAGAAGGTGACAAAATTAGTTCACCTCTTGCTTTTTTTGTTATTTCATGGTTAAGAATTGATAAAAAATTCTTCATTCAATCTACTTACTAGTAGTGACGAAAGCGATAAATTCTGTTACTATATAGATAATGATAATTATTATCAACGATCTGATGTAAAGAGGTGTGGATCATGAAAAAAATCCGTTTTTGCAAAAAGAATGAATTTAAATCGAAAAAAGTATATAAAGATCTTAAAGCACGCTATCCAGATCAAAAAATTAAACGAAAAGATTGTCTAGGTAAATGTAAAACGTGTAAATGCAGTGCGTTTGTTGAAGTTGATGGAAAAGTGAAAACCTTTGATTCTGCAGATGAACTGTATGCGACATTGAATAAAAAATTAAAAAAATCGTCTAAGTCTAAAAAGAAAAAGAAAGCGGTTTAATTTATGTGATAAGAAGAATGGTAAAGGGCAAAGCAAAAATAGCCCTTCGTCTATACATCATGCCTATGTTTGCATACGTTAAGTAGGGAAGAGTGGATGTAGTAAACAAATATAGAGGTGATTATGATGATTGGGTTTGCGCTTATTGTTGTACTATTGCTCCTACTGTTCATTCTTGGCGTAGCTTATACAGGATACCGCTATTAAACGATGTAATGTAAACGTCCTACGATGGGTGTTCGCGGCAATAACGGGCTTACACTCATCATAGGACGGGTAGTGAGCTAAACGCTTAGTAACCTCTAATTAATAAAATGGAAAGACTCCTCCAATACCGTAGAATGGGAAGCGCCGACGTCTAAAGCGGCGGAACCGACGAGGATATCCATACCATGGGAACCCTCCATAACCTGGGAATGCCCCGTAACCAGGGAACCATCCAAAGCCTGGATAGCCGTACCCAGGAAATCCGTATCCCGGAAATCCAAAACCAACGCCTACTCCAGGAAACCCAGCACCGACACCAACGACCCCGAATTGTCGTTCATCTATATCATCTTCTGCTTCTCTCGTCTCTCCGGCAGGCATCAACATCGTGACGCCGTCATTATCGATATCTTCAATGATTCCTTCAAACGTTTGCCCATCTGTTGTTTGCAGCTGTACAAAATATAAATGGTAGTGGGTACATGTGTCATGCATCTGCTGGTTGTGTGCCTTGTGATGATCGTGGCGATCATCGTGATTTTCGTATTGTTGGTATTCTTGATGCTGTTCCATATTATCCTTCCTCTCTGAAACTTTTCAATGGTACCATATTCACTCAAATAGGCAGATGTTCCAGTGAACAAGGAAAAATGTTGACTAGAGATAAGCCCAATCGTAGGAGCAGGTATTATATGGAGGTGGGGTCAGGACAAGCATGCACAAACGAAAGTAGTTCATAAAATAAAAAACAAAGAATAGACTAAAGACTATAAACCTTTTTTTCTTAATGGAGAAACTAGTATCAAAGGAAGGTTAGTAGTAAGGCAACACCTAATCAGATGAACTAGGTAGGTGCCGTAAATGCAAAGAATTAAGTCGTTACATTTTATCGATAAAGAAGATGATCGATCGTTTCAAAAGCACTTTGGTCTTTCAAAAGAAGATCTACTTGATGCATTAGCTGGCATTGACACAACAATTCAATGGTTGAAAACGTCTATATACAGAAATGTCCTCTCCGATGTTACTTTTTTTATCACCGATGAACCGATTAACATTCCAGGCGAATTAGCGGTTGAAGACCACCACCGGTTTAAACCAGTGATTTATCTTAATCTGATGGCGATTGCTGAAGACTATAAGAATCGTGAATACAAATTAGATATGAAGCAAACCGACGTTAGTTGTACTTCATATGCCGCGTTTGTCTGCTTACATGAAGTCGGTCATTACGTTCACGGCTTAATTGGTGGAAACGGGAAAAACAAAAGAGAGCGGTTATTTGATTATTTGTATCGAGGTGACTATTATTATCAACGTTTTCTAGCAACGATGACACACGGGGATAGCAGTCAAGAAAAGAAAAAGTATCGAAACATTCCACATGAAAAAGCAGCTGACGAGTTTGCTAGACAATGTGTAGCGCTCATGCGGACCGAAGGCTATATAAGCTAGTAAAGAGGGTTCTGCGCGATCTTTAGCGAACGAAAGAGTGTTTAAAAAAGTCCGAGTTGTCTTGCGCGTGCGCTCCTGATGTATGATAAGCATACGGTATACGGCTCCTAACTACGCCAGCTCAGTGATTAGGAAACTAGTTGAAACATTTGTAAAAAAGCAATCCGTTTAGTAAGATACTAGATATTAACATTACCAATAGAATGGTAACCATAGAAAGGGAGCAATACATCGTGGAAAGTCAACCTTTACTACGCCCTAAAAGTGTGGCGGCAAGTCAGTTAATGATCTTGATGGGTATTATCTTCGTGTCGTTTAATTTACGTCCAGCCATCACTTCAGTTGGTCCGTTAGTGAGCTCGATCCGAGCAGACCTTGGAATCTCAAATGGGGCGGCAGGTTTTATAACGACATTGCCATTGCTATCCTTTGCAGCTCTGTCTTTTCTCGCACCGAAATTAAGTCAGCGCTTCGGGAATGAGCGCTTGGTCTTTGTTGGTATGCTCATTCTACTTGCAGGAATTATGATCCGTTCAGTCGGTTTTGCCTTTACGTTATTTATCGGAACGGCATGTATTGGCATTGGAATAGCGGTTGCCAATGTCCTCTTGCCGAGTATCATTAAAAAGAATTACCCACTAAAAATTGGGCTCATGACTGCGACCTATACAACGTCGATGTCTGTCTTTGCAGCAGTAGGTTCTGGTGTAAGCATCCCTTTAGCACAAGGGTATGGGTTAGGGTGGCAATTTTCGTTGTTAATCTGGGCGGGACTGGCACTTCTTGCCGTGCTTTTTTGGATCCCGCAACTGCGAGAATCAAATACAAATGTGCGAGCTGTCCAATCCGACGAAGTCAATCATCGCGAGCCATCGGTTTGGCGATCAAGCATTGCTTGGCAAGTGACATTCTTTATGGGACTGCAATCATTTATGTTTTACTGCCTAGTCGCGTGGCTACCAGAGATTTTAACGAGCAGTGGCTTACAACTATCAGCGGCTGGTTGGATGCTTTCGATTATGCAATTAGCTGGACTGCCAATGTCTTTTTTTACACCTGTACTTGCCGATCGCTTTCGTAACCAAATGTGGATCGTCTGTGTAATCGGTGTGCTTTACACCATCGGTCTTGGTGGCATGCTCATTGGTGGAAGTATGATCGTATTTACCCTAAGTGTTATTTCCATTGGGCTAGCACAGGGGTCATGTATTAGTTTGGCTTTGACGTTATTAGGGCTGAGAGCAGCGAATGCTAAGCAAGCGGCAGACTTATCAGGGATGGCGCAATCGATTGGTTATCTGCTAGCAGCCATCGGACCTATTGTCATTGGATTGCTGCTAGACCGAACGGAAACCGTGACAGCTGCTTTGCTCGTCTTTTTTCTTGTCGCCTTGTTCATGGTTACAGCCGGGTTAGGTGCCGGGCGTAATCGGACCGTGTTTGAATCAAAGTCATAAGACAAATGACTCGTACTGTAGAAGGGGGATTATCCATATTGTTGACAGGAGAGGTAGATCTTCCTATACTAACATTGTCATTCGTATAACTAAAACTTCGTAACGAAGCGTGGATTTTTCTAGAGGTAACTCTATTTTCGCCACACAGCTGTCGGTGGACAGCTGTGTGGCTTTTATTTTGTTTACAAAGGGGGAGAGACGATATGAAATTATGGCAGTATGCGGTTATCGTTTTTTTAGGTGGTTGTTGTTTTGGCGTATTATCTACCTTCGTAAAACTCGCATATGCTGCTGGGTTTTCATTAGCTGAAGTGACAGGGAGTCAGTTTCTTTTCGGGACGATGTTGATCTGGACCATTGTTCTTTTTACAAAAAAGGTGAAAATAAACAGGAAGCAAAGCGTACAGTTACTTCTTTCAGGTGCACCGATGGGGCTAACAGGAGTGTTTTATTATCAATCGTTGCAGACCTTAGAAGCTTCGCTAGCAATCATTTTTTTGTTTCAGTTTGTTTGGATTGGAACGTTGTTAGAATGGGGAATCGCAAAGAAAACACCGACGAAGTCGAAGTTAGTTGCGATTACCATCCTTTTACTAGGTTCTGCACTTGCATCAGGAGTATTGAGAGAAGGAGTGGCATCGTTATCTTGGCAAGGGGCCGTGTGGGGGATGCTTGCTGCAATCACTTTTGCAACGTTTATTTATGTAAGTGGTTCCGTCGGTCAGGGTTTACCACCTGTATTTAAGAGTGCGATGCTATCTAGTGGTGGTCTGATCGTTGTTCTCTTATTATTTCCACCACTGTTTTTAGGGGACCTATCGGTGTTAGTCGGAGTGGCGCCATATGGGATGTTTTTGGGTTTGTTTGGTGTAGCTTTGCCACCGCTATTATTTTCGATTGGCATGCCACAGGTCGGACCTGGTCTTGGAACGATTTTATCAGCTGCGGAACTGCCGGTCGCTGTGATCATGTCTGCAGTTGTGTTAGCAGAGGTTGTTACGTTTTTGCAATGGATTGGGGTTCTGTTGATTTTACTAGCAATTACTTTTGCAAATATCGGCACCATTAAAGGTCACAACCGAGATCGGTTAGTCGCTTCTTAAGCATTGATTTGAAATGAATGATGACTGAGCTAAAGCATTTTAGTATATAGAGATAATAATCCGAACTCTGATTCGAAGTTCTTTCATTAGAATTGGAATGAGTTCGGATTTTAATTTTGGCTCTGTTATTGTGGAATGTTGATATTGGGCTCATTCATATCTTCCAACCTTTCAGTACCTGAAAGGCGTGCGAAACTAAGGTTCCGCACGAAATGAGCCCAATACCAACGAGCATCAACACTAAACTTTAACACAGCCTTAATTTTAGGGTGCTTGGTTGGTCATGACACAACAACACTAGCGAAGTGTATTTCGGAGCGAATGGGAAGGCAGTGAGAATGATTTGATAATGAACAAGTGAACTACATAATCCATCGTTCACCGACATACGTATGAACATAGAGGTGGAGCGATGGGAATAACATGTTTGAAAGCAAAGCTAGCCCCTAGTCGGAAGTTATCACCTAAATTGAAAAAACTGAAAAGACAGTTAAAAAAGGCCAAAAATAACCAAGGAAACGGATTGCCTCTGACAAATGAAGATCAACGGCTGGCAGAACACATTCAGGAAATGACGAGTGAGAAAAACCGAAATAATGTGACGCGCACACAAGCTTATCTCGCCTTTTATCAAAAGTACCCAGAAATTAGATGGGCATTTTTAGGTCATATCGTTTCTCGGAATGGTGGCTGGAACATGACGGACTTAAGAGGGGATTTATTGAGTCGCCTGTTAACGACAAAGCAGCAAGCTCAATTTTTTGATTTCTTGGAACGAGGCAACTGGCTAATCTTTCATGATGTTTATCCGCAAATGCTTCTGTATGAAGAAAGTATCAAACGCCAAACGAACATGTTTTATTTGTTACCGCGATTTGGTGTCTCTACATTTATGTCAGTGATCTGGAATGAATTTTTGAAATCGAGAGATCAATATATGTTAGCGATTGCTTTAGTGATAAATGAACAAAACTATTTAGAACAACGAGTGATTCAAAACGATCATTATCAAGAAACAGTGTTAGAAACAATGAACTTTAAAATACAAGAGTTGTTCAGTTTAAATCAAATTTTGATGCCATATCAAAAACAGAGTGAAATAAAGGTGATTGGACAATCCATCAATCAATTCTCCTCTGTCCATGAACGAATCATGTTAGGAAAACGACTCTATGAACTCCTGTTTGATGGCGATGTGTATGAACGAATTTTCACATGGGCATGTCGGCACCCACATACAGGTTCACGTCGCGATTATTGGTCGAGCATTTTTCACGATATCAATGAGTCTGTACCAGGTGAACCTTTTGTGCGCCGAACAAAAAATTGTCAACTTCGCCCAGGGGCAAAGCGAATATACAGTCCGAGGCTCACGCAAGCTTGGGCAGATGTTGACCATCATGAGGCCGAAGTTGGGGATTGGTTCGATGATTGGAGAGTGCTTTATTATTTACAAAAAAATGATGTAGATGTGGATGGAGAGGTTTATGAGGATTATTGTCAAACATTGGAGAAGATCGAACTCGCGATTATTGCTAAGGAAACATTTGTATCAAGAGCGTAAAGCTTATGTCGCTACGATGATTTTGTCATCACTCGTAGCGACGTACCTTGACTTATGGTTGGTCGGAAAGGGATTCTTTACTTTTCCGCATCGTCCGTTCCCCGAAATCTTTACGGTTCATATCGGGTTTACACTCCTTATCGTTCCTATTATGACAGTCGTGTTTATTTACCTGTTTCAACGAGGAAATGTAGTAAGTAAGAGTGCATTGCTCATGTTCGTAGCCCTTGGAGCTGCCCTTTTTGAAAACGTGTCGGCATATCTTGGTTTGTTGACGCTCTCTGCAGAGTGGCAATCCCTATATTCTAGTTTCGGATACCCTCTGTTTTTGCTTGTTATGAGTATGTTTCATCGTTGGATGCAGTGAGGTATCACGATTAATGCGTTCGGACGAGTATACGATGATCTGTACCATCCCCCCAATCGCTTTGGCGCGAATTAAGATCGGTTGGTTGTAGTTATTTTTAAAGACAAAATCAGGGCCATACCAGCTAACGGTCGCATCGCGTCCTGGGGGAACGTAAGGAACTCGCTTACTATGTGAGTAGCGTTGAATGATTTCCACACCCGCGTCATCGACGGCATTAAACAACGTTGAGGATACTTGGCAAATGCCTCCGCCAATCCCTTCAAATAATTTTCCTCTAATGATCACTGGAGCTGGTAAATACCCCTTTTCAGGCGTTCGTTTGCCTACTACTTTGTTAAATGAAAACGTCTCTCCAGGAAAGACGACATGGTTATCAATGGCTGCTAACGCAAGTTTTATATTATGAGTGCGGCCTTTTTTTCGATTATTAAAAAAGGTGACATATTGTCCAATTTTTTGAATCCGTATGTTAGCTAATAATTCACTATCGACCTTTGGATAAATCGTTAGCTTTGGTGCTTCAATTGTAGCTGGACCATGACTGTAGGCATATTCGTAAAACAACTCTGTAAATAATTTTCGATTAAGCTTATAGCCATTTTCACCGGACTGGATCGAATTTGTATCATCAATAAAGGCATTGACCGGCTCCTGATACACTTGTTCGTCAATCCGTTCGATCAACTCATCAAATGTAGCGAGGTCAAGGGTAGGCGCACCAAGAAAAGGGTGACTAAACTCTGATCGTTCGACGGTTTCAATCGTTTCACCATCATGGGTAATCGTTAAATCACCATTATCTGAAACGGGGTTTATTAGTAGTAAGAAAAAGAGTAAATAAGTAAACATCTTCACGCCTCCTAATGATAGTATGAGTCGTGAAGATTTATTTCATGTGAATAAATATCTAACGAAGATTGCTTACAGGTAGTGACCGTTTAAACTAGAGCAGTGACTTGTAATGACTTAAGGCAATTAATGGCCAAATGTAGCGGTAGCTATGATAATGAATGTAAAAGCCACCAGGAAATGCAGCCCCGGTTGGGTATGTTGTTGACCAATCATGATCATCGGAGGATTCGAGCAAATAGTTGATTCCTCGGTCAATTTCAGGTGTTCGTTTTTGGTAAACAGCGAGCAGAGCATCAATAGCCCATGCTGTTTGGGAAGGGGTGCTCGCGGCTAAGGGTACATAGGTTTTCTTTTGATCGCTTTTGCATGACTCTCCCCAACCGCCATCATCGTTTTGGATGCGAATAAGCCAGTTGGCACCGTCTTTAATCATTGGGTGGTCCGAACGAACACCGACAGCTGTTAGTCCAGTAAGTGCGGCCCACGTCCCATAAATATAGCTTATTCCCCAACGACCATACCATGAGCCATCTCGTTCTTGTTGACTGCGAAGCCAGCGGATCGCTTTCTTTATTGGAGGATGATCACGAGGGAGGACAACGTGATTCCCGAGAAATTCTAACGTACGCCCCGTGAGATCAACAGTTGAAGGGTCGATAAAAATTTTCGATGACTCTTCGATCGGCAGCCATGCAATCCAAGCCTTTGCTTGATTTTTTTCAAACGCTGACCAGCCACCATCATCATTTTGCATCGAAAGGATCCAATGCACGCCAAGGTTCCAGGCATTTTGGTAGGATGAATCAATCGAAGAGAGTCTTTTTATCGCTCGTAACGCCGCCGTCGTATCATCAACATCGGGATGGGTCGTGTTACTATCAGAAAAGCCCCATCCACCAGGCAGGCTGTTTGGATTGTTGATTACCCAATCACCGAATCTCTGATGTTGACGTGATAACAAATAGCTCCCAGCCTTTGTGATCATCGGGTGTGTTGGATGAACCCCTGATTGCTGTAAGGCATGACTTACTAACGCTGTATCCCAAACCGTAGACGTTGCAAATTCAATATGCGCACCATCTTTTGTTTGACATAGAAATGTTTTTAACCCGCTAACAGCGTTACGAATGAGTGGATCATCCTTATTGTACCCAAGGGCAAGTAAGGCAAAAATCATCAAATACGTCGATGTAAAGTAGCTGTAGAGTGTCCCGTCAGGCTCTATCCGCTCAAGCATGTATTGTTCGGCACGTTTCAGTGCAAGTCGGCGAAGGTGAAGGGGTGACAAGGCTAATTTTTTTATCTCAGTTAGGATGCTCGTTAATAGTGAGCGTAAGTCATTATCACGTTTACGTGTGAACAGAGAATCTGGTTGTGGGATATTAAGTGATGTAACATCCGGTGCTCCTTTTGCTTTTAGCGTAAAGCGTATGTTTGACGTAATCAATAACGGTGCAAAGTGAACACGAGCATAGCTAACAAAATCAAAAAAGTTGATTGGTGATGTTTGTGGGAGCAGGATAAATTCGATCGGTACGTGGAAAAATTTGGGCCATGGATAGTCGCCTGTGTGAGCAAGCATCGCCTTTGTTAAAAATTGAGTGTTTTGTAATCCACCTTTTCGTAAAATAAACTGTTTCGCTAGCTTCATCCGCTCGGATTGCTCCTGAACATAGCCTGAATAGAGAAGGGCGATATAAGCTTCAGCCGTCGCTGATAGATTTCCTTTTTCTTCATCATCAAAAAGCTTCCAGGTTCCCTCATCTGTTTGTAAAGTGAGTAATCGTTGCACACAACCTCGAATGACCTCTTCATCATTGATCTCTAATGTGCGTAGCAACATAATCATATAAGCATCGGTCATTGGTGGACCTTCAAAGCATAAACGCCATGAGCCATTAGCACGTTGTTGCTCTTGCATGAGCCGCTGAAGTCGCTCAATTTCGTCATTAACAAGTACCTCCATAAGGAACGTATCCCTCTTTTCGCAATGGTTTTCACCATTTTATTCAATCAAAACTCGGCTTATGTGTGTATAACAATTGAAATTTCACGTACCGCATTTAGTCTATAGTGAAGAAAAAGATAGTTCCTAACAAATGATTTAATGATCAATAAGGGCCTTTTTTTAAAAAAGAGACTTTTGTAGGACATCCGTACAAGCTAATTTGCGTGCTAATCATAATTTAACAGTATCATGATCAAAAGAAAGAGGGGATAAAATGACAGAAATGATAAAACCATTTGTAACAGCAGAAATTGGTTGTAATCATAAGGGAGATCTTGATCTTGCCAAGGAAATGATTAAAATTGCTGCATTGTATTGTGATGTCGATGCTGTTAAATTCCAAAAGCGAACACCAAAGGAGTTGTTAACGAAAGAGGAATACAATGCCCCTCATCCGAATCCAGTGAATTCCTATGGAAAGACGTACGGGGAGCATCGTGAATATCTTGAGTTAACATTAGAGCAGCATAAAGAATTAGTTGAAACATGTAAACAATGGGATGTTGAATATAGTACGTCTGTTTGGGATCTCACTTCGGCCAAAGAGATTACTAGTTTGAACCCAACGAGTATTAAAGTTCCTTCCGCATGTAATCTTCATTTTGAAATGCTAGAGTACCTTGCTGACCACTATAGAGGAGAGATTCAGTTATCGTTTGGAATGACGAGTCAAGAAGAAGAGGAAAAAATTATTGATTTCTTTAAGAAAAAGAAGCGAAATAAAGACCTCGTGATCTACTCGTGTGTTTCTGGTTACCCTGTGCCTTTTGAGGACTTATCATTGCTAGACATTACACGTATAAAAAATAAATTTGAAAAAGATGTTAAAGGGATTGGCTTTTCTGGGCATCATCTAGGAATTGCACCAGATGTTGCAGCATTAACGCTAGGAGCTAAGTACGTAGAACGACACTATACGTTAGATCGTACGTGGAAGGGGACGGACCATTCTGCCAGCTTAGAACCACATGATTTAAGGCAGTTGGTCGTTGATTTACGAAATGTAGCAAGTGCTCTCACATTTAAAGAACAAGAGATTTTAGAGATTGAAAAAGTACAACGAAAAAAATTAAAAAGAGGGTAAGCTCGATGAGTATCGCCGCATTTATTCCGCTCCGTGGGGGAAGTAAAAGCATCCCGCTAAAAAACATTAAATCGTTTTGCGGCCGCCCTCTTGCATATTGGGTTATTAAAGCCGCTAGCGATTGTAAAGAAATTGATCGTGTGTATGTTTCTACTGACGATGAACAGATCAAACAGGTCATAGAACGATTCTCTTTTTCTAAGGTACAAGTGATTAAACGTAGTAAAAAAACGGCAACTGATGAGGCAACGACAGAATCAGCGATGCTAGAATGTTTACCATTGGTGGACAATGATCATATCATCTTGATTCAAGCGACTTCACCATTATTAGAATCAAGTCACTTGCAAGCCGCTATTGTTGACTATAAAAATAATAAGTTTGATAGTCTTGTGTCTGTTGTTAGACAAAAACGGTTCGTGTGGAAACAAGAGAAAAGTGGTTCTGTGCCTATCAATTATGATCCATTAAACCGGCCGAGACGGCAGGATTGGGATGGGTTTTTAGTAGAAAACGGGGCGTTTTATATGACTTCGACAAAAAGGTTGTCTAAGACAGGATGTCGCATATCCGGTAAAGTCGGTCTTTATGAAATGCCAGAAGAAACTTATTTTGAAATTGATGAACCAACCGATTGGATCATCGCCGAACAACTTAAAAAGCACCAAATGAAAGAATACAGTCCTATAGATCCTACTCTAGAAAACATTAACCTACTTGTTTGTGATGTTGATGGTGTGCTTACTGATGGAGGAATGTATTACAACGAACGTGGTGAAGAACTTAAAAAGTTTCATACGAGAGACGGAAAAGGAATTGAACAATTGAGAAAATCGGGCATTAAAGTAATGCTCCTTACCGGAGAGGATCATTCACTTGTCAAACGCCGAGCCGAGAAACTCAATGTCGATTATGCTTTTACAGGCATTCAAGATAAAAAAATATTTCTAGATGAATTTTATACAAACAATAAAGGTTATGATTTTTCAACAACGGCTTACATTGGTGATGACATCAATGATTTAGAAGCCCTCTCAACTTGCGCATTTGCAGCCACCCCTCACGATGGACAGCGCAAGGTCAAGCAGGTCGTTGATTATATCTGTTCGAAAAATGGTGGGAGCGGTTGTGTACGTGAAGTTTGTGACGTGTTGTTAGAAAAAAGAACCAATGAAGGGAGGGAATAGATCTGGATACTTTTCAACAAAACTTCTGGTCGCTCAATATTGACTTTATTGAGGAGTTTAAAGAAATCGAGTATAACGGTATCCCGATAGCTTTGTTTCATCGGTTCAATCAACTTCTAAATAAAAGGTTACTATCACTACTGAAAGATCAGTCACTTAAACCTTTTATAAAAAATTGGATCGCAAGCGATAAAGACATTCAGCCAAAATTTGAGCATTATCTCAAGCGCATAAAAAAACTTAATCCACCTGCTTCTTTCGGACAAAAAAAGATTTTAATTTTTAAAGATAGAAACCTCAGACTACCTACTACCTTCTATAAGCAGTACTTTAATAAGGAAAACTGTGTTATCCTCGGAAATTCTACGAAAATAAAACAGTATAACGGAATCCCAGTATATCGATTAGATCGATTTCGAAAAAACGTCGATCAGCTTATAAAAAAGTATATTCAAATGGCTGAAAAACGATTTAAACAATTGCAAAATCATATCGTATTTGGTGATTCGTACTTTCAAAAGAAGTTTATTAAAGTTATTCCTAGTATTACTCGTGATGTAGTTGCTATGGATCAATTTTTAAGTGAGGTTCCTATTTCTTGTGTACTTGTATCAGACTCAGGAAATCTCAGAGTTCCCCAACTTCACCCACGTAGTTGGGGAATACCGACAATATCCTTGCAACATGGTTTGCTGTTAACATGGCAAGCACGAATGCCGGTATTGGCAACAAAAAAAGCAGTTTATGGACAGTTTGAGATGGATTTATTTAAAGGAAAAGGAGTAAATAAAGAATCGATTGTAATTACGGGTCACCCTCGTTTTGATGAATCAGCAACCAAAAAAGAACAAAGTATCCAACTGAAAGAATCTACCCCCCTAAAGGTTTTAATTGCCACTCAACCAAAAAATAATAAAAAAGTGTGGGAAAAGTTTATTGAGTACGCAATTAAAGAATTCCAAGTCAGTATCGTTATTAAACCTCATCCAAAAGAGAGAAGCATTAAGGAATATAAAAAACTTAGTAATAAGTATCCTCAAGTTGTTGTTTCCTCAAGAAAAAGTTCACTTTATGATGCCATGCAACAGTCGGATGTAGTTATTGTCAACAGTTCAACTGTCGGGTTAGAAGCAATGTTATGTAATAAACCGGTACTTATACTCGAAATGGAGCATCGACTTTCAGAAGGAGCTAAAAGATATTTTAGCCCTAATTTATTAGGTGAACTTGTTCAATCGAACCATGAAAAATTAGCTAATTGTTTAGGTAAATTAATAACTGAAAAACAAATGATAAATTATACAGCGAAAAAAAGGAATCAATTTTTGTCATATGTGTATCCAAAATCAAACCAATCATCAGGAGATTTGCTTGTACAATTAATTGAGGAACTTACTAGAAGGGACTTAACGCCGGAAAAGGAATGTAAAGGAGTAGGGGGATCAATGAACGTTAGGGAGTTAATCAGCAAACAATTTAACGATGATGTTTTTAATCGAGTGGACCTGATTGTTCGTTATTTAGCAATCGAAGACTATTATGGGAAGAATAATTATGGATTTAAGTTGTATAAAAAAATGCAAAAAAATCGAAGCAAGCATATTGCCAAGACTTATTTACGACGTAAGAGGAAGTTTAAGGAGTTAATTGAATCCGTGGAAAAACAGGGATTAAAAAAAGATAGTTACGTTAATCTTGACTCAAAATCCCATTTACTAGATGGGTCTCATAGAGTTGCTTGCGCTTTGTACTTTAACATTGATGAAATACCAATTCAGTTCAGAGAGAAGAGGAAAAAAATTGATTACTCGATCAACTGGTTTAAAAATAATGGATTTACAGAGGAGGAAATAAAATTAATTTTAGACAAACAGACTGAACTATTTGATTATATTTCAAAGTCATAGTTAGATAGTGAATGTAATGAAATGAATGACCATAAGAAGGAGGTGAAGCGTTATGGAGGAAGATTTTCGTTCAATTACCATTTCAAGGAGGGGGCGTAGAAAGCCAGTAAAAGTGTTACACAATCCAACACCTTATCAAATGATAGGAAGGGGGGAGCAAGGAGCTGTTTTTAAACTATCATCGGATAAATGTGTGAAAATTTATCTAAAGCAGAGGAATAGAAAGTCAGAAGAGGATGTATTAAGAGATGCCCAAAACTCCACTTTTTTTCCAACTATATATGAAGCAGGTTCAAACTATATTGTGATGGAATATATTCATGGTCAATTTTTAGACGAGTATTTAGTAAATAAAGAAGAGATACCTGAAGCAATAACTGAACAAATTTTATCTCTGTATAAGGAAATGAGACGACTAAACTTTACCCGATATGATGTCATGATGCGTCATATCCTTGTTACGGCTGATGAAAAAATAAAAATGATTGATCATGTAACTTCTCGAAGAAAAAAGGGTAAACAGCCAACTCGATTATGTAATGAACTTTATCAATTAGGTCTGTTGCATTCTTTTGCCAGGCAACTTCAAGAAAAAGATAAAAAAACCTATAATAAATGGAAAAAAACAATCCGTAAGTATATATCATGATAACGAGAAAACACTTTGAGTAACTAATTGAACGAGTCGTATGGAAAATACAACGGCTGTTCGATGTTATTCGAAGTGTTTTTTTCAGAACAAAAGAGTAAGGTAGGCCCTTATATGTATTCTACATTTTTGAATGTAATCTATTAAAACGCCGTATGTACTTGTAATCATACATACGGCGAATCAGTTTATTTTGCTCACAACTTAGGTTTCGCTTTCTTCTATGAATCGTAATAATCTTTCAGAGGTTAGTGGTTGTTCGTGGGGAGAATCCTTTAACGCTAATTTCGACGCCAATGATGGGAGGAACCCTTGATCATTAATCGCTGCTGTAAAAATATTAGAGAGTTCAGATGACGTGTGTACATACAACGGAGAATTGTTTAAATAATATAAATCCCCAGGATCTTTATAAAAGACGACTGGTTTTCCGTTAAGAAGAGCTTCATAGGCTACGGTTGAAAAAGGTGTAATAACCAAGTCAGACTCGTTAATTAACTCCTGCAATGAACGTTGACCATGTGAGATCACAGCAGAACACTGTTGAATGAGATGTTTTTGATAACGTTGTTTATTATTTTGATCGGGGTGGAGTTTATAATTAATAGTAATAGGTTCACTGATATTGTTGGCTGCCTGTTCAATCGTTCGAATCATTTTTTTATTGTATTTATTTCCTAAGGGCTGCATTGCGACGAGGATGTTCAGTGCTTCGCTCCTTTTTGGTGGTTGATGGTTTGCTTTGAAGTCAAGGTTTCGGACGAATACTGGACCAATATTTTTAATACGATCCTGCGGTGCACCACGGCTCACGAGATAATCTTTGTGAGAAGGGCCCCAAACTAAATTTAAGTCTGCATTGACTGGAAAGTGACCGAGCTCACTAAGGATCCCATGTTGGATGTTAACCGTAAAAACTTGGCGACTTTGTGCAAATGACGTCACGACACTTCCGTAGCGATTGATCGTTGATCCATAAATGGTTTGCGAAATTTTATACCGGTCAAATAAAGTATGGATCCGACGAATACGCTTCACAATAAACCCTACTTTTTTATAGATCCATTTTTTAAATGCGGGCGTTTTAAAATAAGTTGGTGTTCCAGTTGCATCCAATATATCTTCAAGCGTTTGATACAATTGCTTTTCTTCTTCTAGGGGCAGATTGGCAGGTGGGACCCTTCTTAAAAAGATGATTGGCCGACAGCCTTTCAATCGTTTCATTTGTTTATATTCTTTTTTATAATGTGCTAGAAAAATGAGATTGTGATTGGTGCATTCTTTAAATAATGGATATAAATGTGCGCGAACGAGGGTCGTTCCTTCATCGAAAGCTCGTGGCTGTGTTTTTATCAAGTAGGGTTCACAGGCCTGCTGTAGGTTAACGTAGGGGTCAATCGGTCGAAGTGGCGTTGTTACCATTGATTTACGCCTTTTTATCGATTTTTGAAAATCTCTAAATAATAAAAGGTTTAGTGGGATCTTATCATAGATTAAGGGTTGAAATGTAGCGAGGAATTGGAAGGTGTCCTCCCATATCCTCTGGTGTGTCAATTTCAATTTATTCACTCCCTTATCATTAAACTAATGGTTAAAACCCTTTCTTACAGTTTGCTTCGATATCATCCCAGTTCATATAGATACGCGTAATATCTTCTTCCCTTAAATCAGTTCCCATTTGTACCTCAATCATATCTAAATCTGTGAGTGCCTTTACAGCATGTTCGGCACCTTGCGAAATTTTTAGAACATCCCCTTGTTGAATAGGTTGTAACGTTTGATTGTAAGCAAATAAGCCGAGTCCGTCCGTAATTGTCCAAATTTCTTTACGATGCTGGTGTAGTTGGTAGCTAATATTTTCCCCTGCATACACATGAATTCTCTTAACAAGAATTTGTTCTGTCCCAGAAAAGTAATAGCTGAGAACTTCATACCAACCCCAACGACGTTCTTCAAACATTGATCGATTACTGAGGTGACTCAGGTCCTCTGTTAACTTACGCCACTCCCCGTGATAAGGGACAGCAATGACGTTCGTTTCTTCTGTAATGAGCTCATCTTCCAATCTCGAATGTTTTATTTTATCACGCGTTGATAGTAATTGTTTGTACGTTTGTGGAAGGTGTTGTCGTTTTAATTGCTTGATCATAGACTTCAAACGAAACATGGATATTCCACTATAACAAAGATCCCCCTGGGAGAAGTGTTTGTAAGCTGTTTCATGTGTATCTGGTCGGGATAATGCTTGAACATGAAAAATCGTTGTAGAGCTATTTTTTTTTGGATGCATTTGCATATAGTCATCGGTTATTGACGGACGTTTTGTTTCTAAACCTAACAGTCCGATATCTGCTTTTGATTTTTCTAGCGCTTGTGCAAGTCGTGATAAACACGAATAATCTAGATCAGTAAATGAATGGAGATTGATGACGGCAATCATTTCATTGGTACTGCAATCGGTTTCTGAATATAAATAAGAACAGGCTAGCAGCACCTTAGAAAATGAGCTTTGAGTAGCTGGTAGCGTGATGATTTCTGTTGGAGTGATGGATTTGTCATCCATACGCTTTATGTGTTGTTTCGTCGTGACGATGTAGCTCTGGTCTAGTAAATCCAGCTTCTTCAGTTTATTACAGATATGCTCAATCATCGATTGCTTGTTTCCAGTTTTCGTGGGTAGGTTTTTGGTATATGGTGCAGTTTGGGCCTGATAGGATAACAAATGATCATTGTGTTCAAAACCATTGTCTAATAGTAGTAGTTTCATTGGAATGGTCATCCCCTCTTTCATCATGTGGTCGTCTTTAGACTTGTAATTACAAGTATGTATGAAGAGGATGATTCGAAACGGCGCCTTCCTAATCAACTTTCACATTAAAAAAACGTGAAGAGTAGTTGATAGCCGTTTCAAAACATTCTAGTACCAATATAATAGGTATATAATTGGTTTCACGAAGAAAGGGTGACTTCTCATGACCGTACAGGAAGAACAAATCGGCAATCTAGGAGTTTTAATACCGAATATCGGCTTTCGAAAATTGGCTAGACAAAAAGCCCACTACCGATTAAAAGCACTGGCAGAAGCAAATGAGAACATGGCTTGGAATTTATATTTTTTTTCGATAAATCGTGTAGACATTGAAAATGAAGAAATTACCGGTATTTATTATGATTTCTGGGAAAGGAAATGGTTGAAAAAGCAGTTTCCATATCCAGATGTTCTTTACCGCCGTGGTGGACCAACGAAAAAATATAAGGAGAATTACGATACATTTATGAAGCAATGCAAAAAGCAGGAGACGATCTTCTTAAACCCTACTTCATTTGGAAATTGGAAGATTTACGATTATTTTAGTACGGTAGAGTCCTTGCAACAGTATTTACAAGAGACGTTAATTTATGAACAACAAATTGATTTGATCAAGATGCTAGAGAAGTATCAGCGGGTCTATTTAAAGGGGTGTAACGGTAGGAAAGGGAAGTATGTTGTTCGTGTTGAACAACAAGAAGAGGGGTATTACGAGTATTGCTATTATGATCAGACGAGTGAAGCAACAATTTCCGAGCGTACAAAATTGAGTGACTTACTCACTTTTGTAGAGCGCTTCTATGAGGGGAAAGCATTCATGGTGCAAGAAGCGATTGATCTCTTGGAAGTCGATGGTCGCAAAATTGATTTGCGCGCGGAACTGCAAAGAAACGGTGATGGAATGATACAAATTACCGGGATTTCAGCGCGGCTCGCTCGTGAGAATTCACCGATTACAACGCATTCAGATGCGATCACGCTTGATCAATTGTTAGGTGAATTATCACTAGAGGTGAACAAAAAAGAAGCGCTGAAGGAGACCATTCACGAGTTTTTATACACGGTCTATGAAGAGATTGAAAAGAAATATGGTGTATGTGCTGAAATGGGAATTGATTTTGCACTCACCAATGACCTTCAAATTAAATTTATTGAGTGTAATTCACAAAGTACGAAGGTCTCGCTCATGAAAGCATATGGTGAAGCGACTTTTAAAGAAGCATTTGCAAATCCACTTTTATTTTCAGAATATTTGTTACGTGAACGAGAACATGAACAGAGAGTAAGCGAACCACCAATGGAACGTCCGATTGTCGGAACATTTGTGCCGAAGAGATCGATTAATCGACTACTTAAACAACAAGAGAGTGAACGAATGAAACGACTAAGTAAAGGCAGCGAGGAAGCAGGAACATCGTTGTATTTTTTTGCGATTCAAGATGTTGATTTTGACGAAGCACGAATCCAAGGAACGTACTTCGATTCAGAGGATGATATCTGGAAACGAAAATGGTTCCCATTTCCTGATGTCATTTATAACCGGAGATCTGCAGGTCAGACACAAGAACGGACGCAACGGTTTAAAGCAGTGGTAAAGGAACAAGGTATACCGTTCATTAATTCAGAGGATGATTTTGATAAATGGGAGTTTTACAACCGCTTAAGCAGGAACCATACGATTTCTCAATATGTCCCTGAAACAAAGTTGTATGATCCTGAACTTCTCATCGATTTCCTAGAGCAGCATCAAACGATTTATTTAAAAGCAAACGTTGGTAGGTATAGCCGTACGGTCATGCGCGTCAAACGTATAGATACTAATCACTATCAATATAGTATGGTTGAAGATGACCTGAAAAGTCATGAAGTACAATCGGTTGAAGAGTTAACGCAGGGGATCAATCAATATTTTGGGGATAAAATGGTATTGATGCAACAAGGGGTTCAGGTGTTGTCGATCAATGATTCGATGATCGATTTCCGTGCGGAAGTCCAGCGTGACGATCACGGGGAATTAGAGGTTGTGGCTAATTCAGTTCGTGTAGGGGCAAAACATGCTCCGGTGACAAGTACGCGTGCGGGCGCGTCGATTTATACGTTTGAAGATTTCTTCACCAATCAATACGGTTGGTCTGATGACATGAGTCAAAATTGGAAGCAGAAGATCAATCAGTTTTTACGAGAGGTTTATCGTACTGTCGAAGAGGAGTATGGACACTTTGGTGAAATGGGGATTGACTTTGCGATTGATCAAGAGGAAAGACTTTGGTTAATTGAATGCAATACGAAATCTGCAAAGGTTGCATTAATGGAGTCGTATGATGAAGAACGGATCGATAAGGCGTTCACTAATCCCCTTCGCTTTGCAAAATATTTGTATCAACAACAACGAGTAACACTTTCGTAACTCACATGGATCACTCCTTGTGAGTTATTTTATCGTTCTTTAGCTATCACAGGTACTTGTGCATATTTTTGGGAATTGATGAGTGCAAGTGCTATACTTAATCTGTGTCGCACAGGAAAATTTGAAGGGAGCGATTGCAGTGAGAGTATTAGTTGTTGGAGCCAATGGTCAAATTGGTAAACATATTGTACGAATCCTAGGTGAAAGTAACAAACACGAAGTAAGAGCGATGATTCGCAAACAAGAACAATCAGCAGCCTTGGAAGCTGTTGGAGCAGAAACAGTGATTGCTGATTTAGAAGGAGATGTAAAGGGAATAGCTGAAGCAGCCAAAGGTTGTGATGCGGTTATTTTCACCGCTGGATCTGGTGCACATACGGGTGCTGATAAGACGATTTTAATTGACCTAGATGGTGCGATTAAAACGATTGAAGCTGCTGAACAAGCGCAAGCAAACCGCTTTGTCATGGTTAGTGCGATTAATGCTGATAAGCGAGAAAAATGGTCAGAGCAAATTCGTCATTATCACGCAGCTAAACACTATGCAGATGAACGTCTGAAAGCTAGTGACTTAAATTATACCATTGTACGTCCAGGAGGATTAACCAATGATCCTGGTACAGGTAAAGTTTCGATTGCCAAAAATCTTGAGCGTGGCTATGTAACAAGAGAAGATGTGGCAAGCACCGTTGTTGCTACACTTGAAGAGGAAAATACGTACCGCCGTGGATTTGACTTAATCGGGGGCGATACCGCAATTGCTGAAGCTCTACAACAATTTAAATAATGATAACAAAAGCCTAGTCCGTGTAAGAGTGAAACATCAGGACAGGCTTTTTTATTCTCAATGAAACAGTGAGTTTTTGTTCTTCGTTCGAATAGATTTTTTTCTATAAACATAGACTGAAGTGAGGTCTGAGAGTATCTATGTAAAGGAAGGAAACGGTGCGATGGCGTTTGATAATTCGAATAAAGAGAACGAAGAACGGACAGCTTCGGATCATATAGGACAGATCTTCACCAGTCTTGTTGAGGATGAACGTGCACTTGTTTCTTTGATTGAGGAGCACACCAAGCAACTCAATCGCTTTGTCGGAAAACATGCTGATTTTCCTACGGATCCTAGTCCTGATGATATTCAAGCGTTGGCTAAATCAAATGACATGTTTTTAAATACAGTCTTTATGAAGCAATGGCTACAAGTCAAAAAGGTCGAAGCGTTATTGCAAATTTGGGAAACGAGTTTAAAAGAAGAGGATGATATTTATCATCAAGAAGAGTAAATCATGGGGGTGTCTTGCGTGAAGGAGCCATTAAAAGAACTACATAGTCAAAATATGAATCTGTTAGAGGCGCTCTCGATGTACGCGGAAGCGCTCTCAACCTTTGAAGGAGCGCTGATAAAAAGAGAAAAAAAGGGACCGGAAACAACCGATCCTTCGTTGATGCGTGCCAAATATGAGGTCAATCAAGCATTACTAACGTTAGTAGAACTCGAATTTATCGTAACAAAAAAAGCTAAGTTACTAGAGCGCGACATAACTGATCGCGATCACCGTGTACAGTTTGATGATCTGCTTAAGCGTCTAGTGAAACAGCGTCAAAAAACGAGAGAGGAGAACGGAAACCTCGTATCATACTATCGGAAGGCATCTGGGATTGAACACGAACAGTTAACGAAACCGCCATCGACACCATGGTTTTCCAGTAAGCGTCACTTAAATAAAGGTGACTATGATGGTGGTAAGCCTTCACAAAGTTAGTCTTCCATCAGATTTTCTGCCTCTACTGGTTCATCACCACACCCCTCATGTATATGGGGTTCTTTTTGTTTCCCCTCGTCCTCGATAATTTCAAGGATATCATTGAGTTTAAATTGCAGGAGCATTTCTTTTTTTATAACATTTTGTAACACTTTTTCAGTGTTTTTATTTACTTTAATAATTTCATCAAATGAGGTTGCTTTACAGAGACTGCTTTCGATCTTTTCCCCTTCAGCTTTGAGAATATGGGAAAGCCCAATTTCCTCCATTGCAATGGCGGCCAATAAGAGGTTGATCACATCATCTCTTCGTAAATCAATGTCTGGAGTAATGTTCGGCACGTTTGGTAAGGTCATGATAACTCCTCCCTGAACTTGAAAATTTGACTACATGGTATTCTATGGTTACATGCCTATTATGTGACTCGTTATCTCAACAAGGAGTTATCGATTGTTCGTAACGTTCTTATACAGAACAAAAGGCATCCGGGAGGTCCAACGTTGAACAAATAAGAAGCTCTAGCTCTTCTTCACTTGCTTCATAAAATTGACGACCATCCGGCATTTTATAAAGTTCATTTTGTAAAAGGGCATCGATCAATTGGTCTTTATCAACTTGATCTTGTGTGTAAAACATACGCATCCCCCTTGATATGATGTAAGCGTTTACAATCTTATTATAAAGGGGAAGATGTCAATTGTCAAATTATTTACAGTTTCTGTTCAATTTATTAAATTTCACGTACCATATTTACAAGAAAAATAGAAAAATAAGATGTTTAGATGAAAATTTCAATAAAAAGAGGTCTAACAATATGATTTTTCGTTAATAGTAGAAATGGTAACTGTAGGGAAAAGTTTTACATACAACCTGTCACACATTCACAATGATGTTTCATAAAGATGACGTGAGGGTAGTTATTTGTAGAAGAGATTATAGTTAGGTATTTTGTATAAATCTTCACTCAATAGAGGTGTTATTTCAAGATGGATTCAAATACAACAAGAGACAATAACGTATGGGATGCGTTTCATGGGCCTAATATTGCCTATGCGATCGAACTGTACGAAAAGTACAAAACCGATCCTGATTCCCTAGATGATGAGGTGAAGGATCTTTTTGATACGTGGGGGCCCCCGCCCGCACCGTCCATTCAGGATAGGGAGATGCAACAACCAAAGACATTAGAACAAAACGGTCAACACCCGCAACAGTTACAAACGATTGCTGCGGCTTTTCAACTGGCTGAAGCGATAAGAAGTCAAGGTCATTTAGCAGCAAAGATTCAGCCCTTCAACCCTAATGAACAGACAGTTGATATCCTTACGCCTGAGCATTATCAAGTCACAAAGGAAGATCTGATGAGCATTCCGAAGGGGTTGATCGCTCCTCATGCGCCGGATCATGTCAAAAATGGCTGGGATGCGATGCAACACTTGAAAAACGTGTATACCAAAGCGATGGCGTTTGAATTTAACCATATTACAAATCCGGAAGAAAAGAATTGGTTGCAACAAATGGTTGAATCTGAAGAGGCATTTTTATCGCTTACAAATGATAAACGTCAATCATTATTACAGCGGTTGACAGAGGTTGAAAGCTTTGAACGATTTTTGCACCAAACATTTGTTGGACAAAAGCGTTTTTCGATTGAAGGTCTTGATACATTAGTGCCTATGTTAGATGAGACGATTCAAGCTTCCTTGGATGAAGATTGTGATGATGTTGTCATCGGTATGGCTCATCGTGGTCGATTAAATGTATTGGCACATATCGCAGGAAAGCCATATGAGCAGATCTTTTCAGAATTTATGCACGTACCATCCACTGCGTTTGACTCTAATGGAGAGATCAAATCAACGTACGGCTGGACCGGTGATGTGAAGTACCACTTGGGTGGTTCACGTCATGTCACAGATCAAGAGCACAAGACACGTGTGACCTTAGCGTACAATCCAAGTCACCTTGAGTTTGTCAATCCAATTGTTGAGGGATATACGCGAGCGGCACAAGAGGAGCGAGGGCAGCAAGGGCTTCCGGAGCAGAACGAAACAAAGGCACTTGCGGTACTGATTCATGGTGACGCAGCATTCCCAGGTCAAGGTGTCGTGTCAGAAACCTTGAATTTGAGCGGTCTCCAAGGTTACCAGACAGGTGGAACACTCCATATCATTGCAAACAATAACATCGGTTTTACAACCGAGAGTACGGATTCACGTTCAACAACGTATGCGAGTGATGTAGCCAAAGGGTTTGAGGTTCCGATTATCCATGTCAATGCTGATGATCCTGAGGCGTGTTTATCTGCGGTTCATCTCGCGTATCACTACCGAAAAACATTTCAAAAGGACGTTTTAATCGATTTGATCGGTTATCGGCGCTTTGGCCATAATGAAATGGATGAACCAGCCGCAACGCAGCCACAGTTATACAGCTTGATCACAAAACATGAGTCCGTTAAATCTCAATATGAAAAACTGTTGATTGATCGGAAAATTATTACGAAAGAACAAGCAAGTGAGATGAACGATCACGTTCAGAAGAAGTTGGATCGGTCATATGAGAACGTTTCTAAGCAAGAAAAGCAACAAAATGATTCGTTAGAGTCACCAGAAGCTATTAACGAAGGGCTACCGGCGATTGATACCCGAGTTGATCTAGATGTTCTCCGAGTGATCAATCGTGAGTTATTAGAATGGCCACAGGAGTTTCAGGTGTATCCGAAGCTGAAAAAAATCCTTGAACGACGTGAACATGCACTAGAAGCGGATGGAAAGGTCGATTGGTCGCTCGCAGAAACGTTAGCATTTGCAACGATTTTACGAGACGGTACCCCCATTCGACTAACAGGGCAAGATTCAGAGCGTGGAACATTTGCTCACCGTCATCTTGTTCTGCATGATCACAAAAGTGGTGACACGTATACACCGCTGCACCATCTTGCAGAGGCAAAAGCATCATTTGCGATTCATAATAGTCCGTTATCAGAGATATCTGTGGTTGGCTTTGAATATGGTTACAATGTATTTGCTCCGGAAACGCTTGTGCTTTGGGAAGCGCAATTTGGAGACTTTGCCAACGCTGCTCAGGTGATTTTTGACCAATTTGTTTCAGCAGCACGTGCAAAGTGGGGCCAAAAATCTGGTTTTGTCGTTCTTTTACCACACGGGTATGAAGGTCAAGGGCCGGAACATTCGAGCGCTCGTTTGGAACGATTTTTACAGATGTCTGCCGAAAATAACTGGACGGTTGCCAACGTCTCAACTGCAGCACAGTATTTTCATCTGTTACGGCGACAAGCACAGTTGTTAGAAAAGGAAGACGTGCGTCCGCTTGTCATTATGACGCCGAAAAGTTTACTTCGAAATCCACATGCTGCATCAAGCGGTACTGAATTTAGTGAACGCCTTTTCCAACCTGTTTTCGAAGAACAAAAACAGGAGGAAGATGTAGAAAAAGTTGAACGTCTTCTCTTGAGTAGCGGGAAAGTATCACAAGACATTAAAGCGAAGCTAGAAAAACAGAACGTCGATTGGCTTCATGTCGCACGGTTGGAACAGCTCTATCCGTTACCGAAAGAGGAGCTAAATAACGTGATCACTCGTTTTCCTCACTTGAAAGAGATCATTTGGGTACAAGAGGAGCCAAAAAATATGGGGGCGTGGTCATATATCGAGCCTCACCTGAAAGATTGTGCGCCAACCGGAGTGACCGTTGATTATATCGGGCGCAAAGAACGTTCGAGCACAGCAGAAGGAAATCCAAACGTTCATAAACAAGAACAAGCGCGGATTCTAAACGATGCGTTGACACGAACGAATGAAAGGGGTAGTATCAATGGCTGACATTATTGTACCAGAGTTAGCTGAATCGATTACGGAAGGCACGGTTGCACAGTGGCTTAAGAACCCTGGAGATCAAGTAACCAAAGGTGAATATATCGTTGAACTTGAAACTGACAAAGTCAATGTTGAAATTACATCTGATTTTTCTGGCGTATTACAAAATGTCAAGAAAGAAGCTGGTGAAACCGTGACTGTCGGTGAAGTTATCGCAACCATTGAAGAAGGAGCAGAGGCGAGCGAGCTTGAGCAACAAGCAGACAGTGAACCACAGGAAAAGATAGAAGAAGCGAAAACAGACAGTACAGAGCATGAAGAAGAGTCACCACAATCGGAAGGAAAAGATGAGAATGACCCAAACGGGCGTCCAATTGCTTCTCCTGCAGCGAGAAAACTCGCGCGTGAACGTGGGATTGACCTCGAAGAAGTGAAACCACAAGACCCATTAGGGAGGGTGAGAAAGCACGATGTCGCCTCTCATCAAGAGAAGCCAGCATCAAGTCCAACTGATCATAAGCCATTTGCAAGCAGTCAATCGCAACAACAAGCGAGCGATGAAAACAACAATAAGCCTGTGGAACGGATCAAGATGTCACGTCGTCGTCAAACGATCGCGAATCGTTTAGTTGATGTCCAACATCAATCAGCGATGTTAACAACGTTCAATGAAGTTGATATGACAGCGATCCTGAATTTACGAAAACGCCGCAAGCAAGCGTTTCAGGATGAACATGGGGTAAAACTTGGCTTTATGTCCTTTTTCACAAAGGCTGTTGTCGGAGCCCTTAAGAAATTTCCTTTACTTAATGCAGAAATACAGGGAGATGAAATTCTTCTAAAACATTACTATGATATCGGTGTCGCTGTGTCGGCTGACGATGGTCTTGTCGTTCCTGTTATCCGTGACGCTGACCGACTTGATTTTGCTGGCATTGAAAATGAAATTAATGACCTCGCCGAAAAGGCACGCGACAATAAATTAAAGCTTAACGAGTTACAAGGTGGAACCTTTACAATTACCAATGGCGGTGTATTTGGCTCACTTTGGTCAACACCGATCTTAAACAGTCCGCAAGTCGGAATTCTTGGCATGCATAAAGTTCAAACCCGACCAGTGGCGATTGATGATGAGAGAATGGAAAATCGACCAATGATGTATATTGCGCTTTCTTACGATCATCGTATTGTCGATGGCAAAGAAGCAGTTAGCTTTCTTGTCAAAGTAAAAGAACTACTAGAAGATCCGGAGTCATTGCTCTTAAACGGGTAATGAACGATAAAAAGATATGGTGGTGTCCAGAAGGCACCACCATTGTTTTTATTTTGTTAAATCAGCATTCTTAATCCAACCTCTCGCTTTAAAGGCTTTTACAAGGTGCTGAATGCCGACCATATAAGCCGCTTTTCTCATGCGGCTTTTTTGTTGCTGTCTCATCCGTAATACATTTTCAAACCCTGATACCATCCGCTCTTCAAGCTTTTGGTTGACTTCTTCTTCCTTCCAATAATAATTCATCGCATTTTGAACCCATTCGAAGTAAGAAACCGTTACACCACCTGCATTACATAAAATATCCGGAATCACAAAAATATCTTTTTCTTCAAGGATTTTATCTCCCTCAGGGGTTGTTGGACCATTAGCAGCTTCAGCTACAATTTTGGCTTGAATGAGAGGAGCCGTTTCTTTTGTAATTTGATTCTCAATCGCAGCTGGGACAAAGATATCAACTGGCAAACTAAACAAGTCCTGATTATTTAATGGTTTCGCTTTTGTATACTCTGTTACGCTGCGGCCATCTTTTACAAACGCTAGTAAATCAGGAATATCTAAGCCATTCCCGTCGTAAATGCCGCCGTTAGCATCCGTTACGGCAACGATCTTTACACCTAATTCATCTAAAAACTTTGCCGTCATACTGCCGACATTTCCGAAACCTTGTAGGGACGCGGTACATTGGCGTAAATCCATACCTAAAAATCGAGCAGCTTCTCGGACCATTAATACGACTCCGCGTCCTGTCGCTGCTAATCTGCCTTGTGAACCACCTAAAATGATTGGTTTACCAGTTAGCATTCCCGGAATATTGTAGCCGCGTAAGGTATCGTACTCATCAATCATCCAGCCCATCACCTCTGGGTTTGTATTTACATCAGGGGCGGGTACGTCTTTTTCAGGGCCAATGATTGGAGTGATTTTGCGGATGTACATCCGACTTAATTCTTCTAATTCGCGCTCAGATAACTCTCTTGGATTAACGATGACACCACCCTTACCGCCGCCAAGGGGAAGGTCTAAAATCGCGGCTTTTAGTGACATCCAAATCGATAGTGCTTTGACTTCATCAACGTCAACGTTCGGATGAAAGCGGATGCCACCTTTAGTTGGACCAAGGATATCTAAGTGCTGTGAACGATAGCCTGTAAAATTCCGAATGTCCCCATTATCCATACGTACAGGGATGGAGACCTCTAGAACTCTCATCGGCTTTTTTAAGATATGATAAATGTTCTCATCGAAACCAAGTTCAGAAATGGAATGTTTTAATAGCTCTTTCACAATTTCATATGGGTTTTTATCGTGAGTCGTAATATCTGCTTCGACTTTGTCTTTGATGTCCTTCATTTTTTTGCCTCCATTGTAACGAGATCCTTACTAATAACCTCCCACTTGAGCTCTTTTGTATGTACAAGCTGATCATTCCTTTATTTGTCATATATTTTTTGTTCATAGAGACTTATTACATTCGGGATACTATAACAAAATGCATGCTGAGGGACAACAGAACTTTGAGAAGGGATTGAATCAAATGCCTAAATCCAACATGACGATCATTTTGCGGTTGGACATACATAAGGAACAAGTTTCATTTGGAGAAATTGCAACAATCATTAGCCAATCGGGTGGTGATTTGATTGCAATTGATGTGATCAAAGAAGAACCGAAACGAACCGTCCGGGATATCAGCATCAATCTCAGTAGTAAAAAAGATCAAGAACATTTGATTGATGCCATAAATGAATTAGCTGGTGTCACCGTTCGGCACGTATCTGACCGAACGTTTTTAATTCATTTGGGTGGGAAAATTGAGGTTGCATCAAAACGTTCTATTGATAATCGTGAAGAACTATCTCACGTCTACACCCCAGAAGTTGCGAGAGTCTGTATGGCGATTGAAGAAAATCCTACGCTTGCGTACAATTTAACGATTAAGAAAAATTCAGTCGCTGTAGTCACCAATGGTACAGCTGTATTAGGATTAGGGAAAATCAAACCAGAGGCCTCGCTTCCTGTGATGGAAGGAAAGGCGATGTTGTTTAAACAGTTTGCGAATGTCGATGCATACCCGCTTTGTTTAAATTCAGATGACACCGAAGAATTGATTCAAATGATAAAAGCATTTAGCCCTTCGTTCGGCGGGATTAATTTAGAGGATATCGCTTCACCTCAGTGCTTTGAGATTGAAGAACGGTTAAAAAAAGAACTAGATATTCCAGTCTTTCATGATGATCAGCACGGGACAGCCATTGTTGTGCTTGCAGGTATACTTAACGCATTAAAAGTTACAAACAAGAACATCAACGATTGCAAAATCGTTGTTTGTGGTATCGGTGCCGCTGGTATTGCAATTACGAAAATGCTGTTAACCGCTGGAGCAAAAAATGTCATTGGGGTGGACCGTCATGGTGCCTTACACCGCAATGAAACATACGAGAGCAATATTTGGAATTGGTATGCTGAACAGACGAACCCAAATCAAGAACGTGGCTCACTATCAGATGTGATCATAGGGGCAGATGTTTTTATCGGTGTTTCTGCGCCTGATATTCTTGATGTAGAGGACGTTAAAAACATGGCCGAGGAGCCGATTGTGTTTGCGCTTGCCAATCCGAATCCTGAGATTTCACCAGAACTAGCGAAACCATTCGTTAAAGTGATGGCGACAGGGAGGTCAGATTATCCGAACCAAGTCAATAATGTCTTATGTTTCCCGGGAATCTTTCGAGGGATCCTCGATTGCAGAGCATCAGATATCAACGAAGAAATGAAGCTAGCTGCAGCCAAGGCAATTGCAGCGACGATTGATGAGGATGAATTGAATGAAGATTATATCATCCCAGGTGTATTCAACAGTCAGGTTGTGCCTAACATTCGGGAAGCAGTTATTGAAGCAGGCTATAAAACGGGCGTTGCCAAGAGGGAAACGAATTAAATGCTTAGAAACATGGTATTTCTTTTATTTTCATGAGTGACTGTGGAGACAATTAAAAAATTGAATAACACAGGTCCTAAAGCGGTAAGGTCATTGAAAGAGAATGATCTTACTGCTTTTTTCTAGATATAAGCTTTTGTTATAAAAATAAATTTGGGCTAATGCTGTTACATTTTAGGTGATGACACATACACTGTTGTTGATTTTGATTTTCTAAAGGAGGAAAAATATGTATTATTATCATTATCCACTAGCAAATCAAGCGATCAACTACGAAAGTGCTCCGCAATTTTATCCACGACAGTATCCTAGCATTCATCAAGGATCCGTGCGAAATCAAAATTCAACAGTTCTAAATCGAGCTTTACTTGACAGAAGCCCTTCGAACAGCCAATTACAAAAACAAGCACAAAGTGAAGAAAAAGAAAATTCGTTAGCAGAGCGAGAACCTGAAGAGAAGGATGAAGCTAGCGCAGCAACAACCGAGGAAAGTGAAGTTGAAGGGCGAGAACCTGAAGTGACAAAGACAGAAGAGACCAAAACGAGTCAAAACTCAGGACCTAAAGTGTCATTAAAAGGAAGAGATCCAGAAACCTCGGCATTGGAAGACGACGTTGAAAAAGAACAAACAGAGGAAGAGACATTAGAGCTTGAAACCATGGACAGAAATAGTGAAGCTCGTTCAACGGAAGTCGAAGATAATGATCTACGACAATTATCTTACTCCGTGTATGAGGAGTTACGCGCGATTCGTAAACTATTAGAAGATTCATTGTCGTCATAGGTTTTAATTCATTAAAGTGACAGAGGAGGCGTAGCCCCTTTAGTAACTGTTCACCTCGATAAGGCACAATACACAGGGAGTTAGGCCTAGTTCTATATATTGTGCCTGAGGTGACTGTTCCTAAGTTTTTTAGAAGTTGATTATACCATTATCCACTCAAACTCCCATTTTGACTTTCACGAATCCAATGACGACCCGCTGTTTAATTGCTTGATCCTCACCTTACCCAACTTCAAAATAAGCCATGTTTAGATGTATAAACCCTTTTAGAATTAGAAAATAGAGAAAGTAAATAGTATACAAAAAACAGACCAACAGGAAATTCGTGGTCCGTTTTTTAGGGATTTATTATTGCACGACAAATAAAATATTTGCGCTTGAAGAGTAATCAAAATCGTCAACTCTCACTCCAAGGCTAATGGTTGAGTCATGATTTTGTGTATTCCACCAAATCGCTCTTAACACGTAATCCTCTTGGTCATCAAACCAGTTATCATCATGAATGTCAGCTGTACCAAATTCATTTTCTAAATCCGATAACAAGACAGTATATAATAATTCAAGGTCATCTAAACTTAAATATTCAACCCCTTCAAAGGAGAAAAAAATGGATTCTAGTGAATTAGAGTTAAACGTATAAAGGATGTTTGCGGGGAAGCCAAACTGATAAGCATTATGATAGAATAAAGAGTCTTCGGTTTCGTAAAATAAATCAGATTGTTCCACCTGTTTCACATCTTGTTTTGTCATTCCCGCAGCTACATCACGAATAATACTTGTATCATTATTTTTCTTCACAGTGACGACAGTAGTATCCGTAAGACCATTACTCGTTGTTGCTGTAACTTCTGTTTTACCTTCTGAAATGGCCGTGATTGTACCTGTTTGATCAACCGTTGCAACAGATTCATTGCTTGAAGACCACGAAACAGAACGTGAAGTTGTTTGCGACGGCTGTAGTTCATACGAGAGATTAGCTTGTGAACCTAAAAGAATTTCCATGGTATGATCGTTAATCGTTATATTAGTAGGTAATACCTCTAGGATAGTTATCATAACTGTTGCTTGAATACTTGTATTAGTGATATCACCAGTTATTTCATATTCACCAGGGAGTTCAGTATTAAGGTTTGTGGTATTCCACTCAACATCTTCTTCCCCTTGTTCACCGGTTGTGTAAACAACATCAATTGTTGAAGGTAGTTCTAGTTCTTTTACTGGTGTACTTGCTGAAATCGTAATCGGTTCAATTGTAGCGATATCTGCAATCTCTGGTTGATAGGTGACATGAATGGTTTCTTTTTCCTTTGTATCATTAATTGAAGCCATTACATCTATTGTGTTTTCTCCATTTTGTAATGAAAGTGGATATACCCCGTTCTCACCATCAATCACAACGTTATTTAGAGTTACAACAACTTCAGCATCCTGATGAGCGCTAACGATTATTTGATGATTAACATTCGTTGTGACTAAGCCATGAGTGATTCCTGTGACGTCTAACGAAGGAGTGACTTTTTTAAATGATTCATCAAGCACGCGAGCTAAGAAAACAGAAAATTCAGCTCGTGAAATATTATTTTCCGGTCTAAATGTTTGGTCTGAATACCCAACTGTAATGTCATTTGCAAGTAATGATTCAATTGAGTCATAAGCCCATGAGTCTAAGTCAACATCATGGAAGGGAACTTCTGTATTCCCAGATAATTCATAGGCCCGCACTAATATGGCTGCCATCTCTTGGCGTGATAGTGTTTGTTCAGGTTTAAACTCTCCATCGGGGTAGCCACCGATGATCCCTGCCTCAGCACTTGCACCAATTTCTTCTAAAGCCCAGTGAGATTGAGGTACATCATTAAAAGTAGACTTTTCAGTCGGTAATCCTAATTCTCTTACAATAATTGCCGCAGCCTCAGAGCGTTTTATATCATCATTAACGCCAAACTGTCCATTTGGATACCCTCCGATAACACCGATATCTGATAAGAATTCTATTTCTAATTTTGCCCAGTGACTGTTCACATCGGAAAATGTAGTTTCAGCTTTTATATTTAGAAATGGAATCGTAAAAACAAATAAGTAAGTCAATACAAACAATAAAAGGGATGTTTTTTTCAAAATATCGCCACCTCAATATCTCGTTTTAGAGTACGAACAACAGACTAACACATAAAAATTCAGTAATCATTAGTAATATAAAACCAGGGCAGGATATTTTCAACTTTGATGAATGTCCAAGGGCAGCTCAAGACCCATCTGCTATACGGATTTAACATATGATTAACCATAGGTAGGAGATTAAGATTACAGACCTTTGACAACTTGGTTATTCTTTTCTCATAGGATCGGATGATGGGACATATAATTTATAGATTTTCTGAATCATATGTCTTTTTTCTGTATTTAATCCGAAAGGAGAGGATGGAATCCTTTGCGAAAAGTCATCCAAAGCCTAGAGGTCAATCAAACCATTAAAGAACATTTCCTATTAACTCGCATTGAAGTGAAACGTGGTAAAAATGGTTCCTATTTTGAACTGACATTAGCAGACACATCTGGTGAAATCACGGCTCGTAAATGGGATTTAACGGAGAGGGATTGGTCATTTTATGAAGGGGTGAAACAGGAAGTACCGACTGTTGTCCTCGTAAAAGGCATCGTTAGAAAATTTCTGCATGCACTTGATATCAAGATTTTCTACATTGTGCAACCAGTTGAAAATCAAGAGATTTCATTGCGTGAATTTATTCCTACTGCCCCGATTGATATTGATAAGGCATTTGAGAAAATAGAAGTGACCATCGAAAACATAAAAAATGATAAGATCCAAGCGATTGTCAAGCAAATCTATGATAAGTACCATTCATACTTAGCTCATTACCCAGCATCAACACATCATCACCGTACTTATGGTGGGTTAATCTGGCATACGGTCAATGTGTTAAAACTTTCCGATACTATGCTACAGCTCTATCCAGATCTCTTACAATACGATCTATTAATCTCCGGGGCGATATTACATGACTTAGCGAAGGTGAAAGATTATAAGGTGAATAGGGGTACTGTGACGCACATGACAGACACAGCAAAGCTCATTGGTCACGTTGTCGGAATTTCTCACGATATTTACGAGGCTGCGTATCAGCTCGGCATTGATCCTGTATGTACAGAAGTTGAATTGTTAGAACATATTGTCGTCAGTCACCATGGTAAGCGTGAATTTGGTAGTCCCGTAGAACCTGCAATCCCAGAAGCGGTTGCGCTCCATTATATTGATATGCTTGATACAAAGGTAGGAGCTGTGCAGCAAGTGCTTGAACATACACAAGTTGGAGAATGGTCAGAGTGGTCAAAGGTCGTTAATGGAAGAGTGAAGAAATTGACAGAAGGGTCATAGAAGAGCGCGCCTGTTAGTGTAGGTAACAAAGAATGAACATACTTAAGTAGGGAGACCAATCGTATCGTTGATTGGTCTCTTTTTTTGCAAAAGTGATCTGTTTTTAGGCAGGAAAACCTCACTCACTTGATTAATAATTAACATCCAAGTAAGTGTTCGTACATAGAAGGATTATGAAGGACAAAAGAAGCTTAAAAAGATTGATGAAATGTCCTTCATCTATGCGCTTGCGCTTTAGTACTATTAAAATTACCAATTCCAATGTTTCCTTTTAAGTTTAAACGACTCTGGATCGGCATGAGGATTCTTTTTACTCATAGCGATTGACACAAGATTCAAACTATTATAAACTCCTAATTAGTTAACTGTTAACAGTTAACAACTTACATACAAAATTGAAAGGGATGAGGTGACATGGGGGTTATTCGCTCAGAACCTCTCTATGATTTAGTTTATAACCATATAAAAAATGATATTTTTACACAAGCGTTTGATCCGAAAAAACGTTTGAATGAAGCACAATTGGCACGGCGTCTAGACGTTAGTCGCGGCCCGGTACGAGAAGCTATTCGAAGGTTAGAGCAGGAAGGGCTCATTGTAAGTAACTCTAAAAATCAGCTTTTCGTTTATCAGCCGACAGCTGAGGATATCGAACATATTTATCAATGCCGAGGAGCACTTGAATCATTAGCAAGTGAATTGGCAGCCGAAAAAATCACTGATGCACAAATCAAAGAGCTAGAAACGATCATAAAACAAAAAAAGCAACTGCTAGCTTCAAAACAACCATTAGCTGAAGAGATGGTTAAAGAATTTGTGGAACTTAGTGATCGTTTTCATATGATCATTATTGAAGCAAGTGGAAACCCTCGCTTAAAACAACAAATCACACAGTTGAAAACGTTGACATTTTATTATCGTTATTACAACACGAAAAGGGAACAACGGCGAGAAGAGATTTTTACTGATCATTTAGAAATATTTCAAGCAATACAAGCAAGGGATGCTAGCATGGCAGGTCAATTGATGAAAATTCATATCGGAAGTGATCGAGAGTATCTTGTCTCAATCTTTAATTCAGAACACGACTAGGAGGATCTATACATGAAACAGTTTAAGTTATCCGTTATACCAGGTGATGGAGTAGGAAAAGAAATTATGCCACATGCATTGGAGGTGTTAGATACTGTTGCAGACATCCACGGTGGCTTATCATTTTCAAAAGAATTTTATCCGTGGAGCTGTGAGTATTACCTCGAACATGGGAAAATGATGGCCGATGATGGTCTTGAACAGCTTAAAAATAGTGATGCTGTCTTTTTAGGTGCCGTCGGAAACCCTCAACTCGTTGAGGACCATATTTCCTTGTGGGGATTACTCATTAAAATACGAAGAGAGTTTGAACAAACGCTCAACATTCGACATGCGAAACAAATCAAAGGGATTACACCGCCGATCACGAATGCAAACAACTTTGATATCATGGTCGTTCGTGAGAATAGTGAAGGGGAGTATAGTGAGATTGGTGGACGAATTCATAAAGGCGATGATGAAGTCGTCGTTCAAAATGCGGTATTCACAAGAAAAGCAACAGAACGTGCCATCAAGTACGCCTTTGAGCTTGCGAAAAAGAGAAACAACAAAGTAACGAGTGCAACGAAATCGAATGGGATCGTGTATTCAATGCCATTTTGGGATGAAGTATATCATTCGATTGCCAAAAAACATCCTACAATTGAAGCAAACACGGCACATATTGATGCGTTAGCTGCCTTTTTTGTGACGCGACCATCAGAGTTTGATGTCGTTGTCGCAAGCAATCTATTCGGTGATATTTTAACAGATATTAGTGCAGCTCTCATGGGAAGCATTGGGATTGCACCAGCAGCGAATTTAAATGTGAATGGAAAGTATCCGTCCATGTTTGAACCGGTACACGGATCAGCACCTGATATTGTTGGCAAAAACATCGCGAATCCGATCGGGCAAATTTGGACAGGAAAAATGATGCTTGACCAATTTGGAGAGCACGAATTAGCCGATCAATTGCTAGCTGTCGTCGAAAAAGTTACGGAAGAGGGAATTAAAACACCAGACATTGGAGGTCGAGCGACGACATCAGAAGTTACGGAAGCGATTATTAAAAAGTTACGAGCGTTATAGAGGTAGTTACATATGCTAGGGGAACCTGTGTTTAAGTGATGCTTTTGTATCGCACGTAGGATACCCAGGGTCTAGCTATGAGATAAGGAACGAGGGGGGATGATCGTATGGCTAATAATATTATGTTGGACAGGTTACAGTTGAAGTATCCAATTATTCAAGCACCAATGGCTGGAGGAATCACAACCTCAGAGTTAGTAGCAGCTGTTTCAAATGCAGGTGGGTTAGGGATGATTGGCGCTGGGTACATGACTCCGGATCAAATTCGCACGCAAATTCGTGAAATTAAGGCCTTAACAACGAAACCATTTGGGATCAACGTCTTTATTCCGAATGATTTTTCGGTTACGAATGATCAAGTAACAAAAGCAAAACAAACACTAACCCCTTTCTATGAGAAGGTAGGATTACAAGAGGATACATCAGTGTTACTGTCGGCCGCCGAGTACGTGGAGCGGTTTCATGAGCAAATCAAAGTCATCATTGATGAACGTGTTCCGCTCTGTTCCTTTACTTTTGGCGTCCCTGAAGCTCAAGTGATCGAACAGCTCAAACAAAAGAACATCATTCTCGTTGGTACTGCAACAACGGTTCAGGAAGCACTCATTAATGAAGAGGTTGGTATGGATGCTGTTGTCGTTCAAGGCAGTGAGGCGGGTGGTCACCGAGGCACGTTTGCGGGAGAGCCTCCTCTTATAGGCTTAATGTCGTTACTTCCTCAGGTCGCTGATTATGTTAAGATCCCGGTCATCGCTGCAGGAGGAATTATGGATAGTCGAGGGATAAATGCTTCGTTTTGTTTAGGAGCAACAGCCGTACAAATGGGGACAGCTTTTTTAACGACAAATGAAAGCGGAGCTCACCCTCTTTACAAAGAAGCAATTCTCAAAGCACAAGACGATCAAGCTGTACTAACACGTGCGTTTTCAGGAAAGTGGGCAAGAGGAATTTCAAATGTTTTTATTGAAGAAATGAAAGGCCATGAAGAGGCAATTATCAGTTATCCGCTCCAAAATACATTAACAGGGAAGATGAGAAAGGAAGCGGCCGCACAAGAAAACCCTGAATTAATGTCATTATGGTCGGGACAAAGTCCAACACTTGCAAAGAAACAAACCGTTGAGGATTTAATCACGAAAACAATGGCTAAAGTCCATCCTCATACTCGCATATAAAGAACATGAGGTTGTGTCAACATTTGGACCTATTGATGCAACCTCATTTTATGTTTATAAAACAATATGATCCTGATAGCACCGCATAATACAGTGTCAGCATTAATCGTTATGATCATCATTCTGTATATAAATGATTATTTTACAGCAAAAGTCAAAATCGCCTTTGCAACACCGTTTTCAACATTTGTCGCTGTCACCTCGTCCGCTTCACGCTTGACCGTTTCTTGGGCGTTACCCATTGCAACACCGATGCCTGCTTCTTTAATCATTGCTAAATCATTTAAACTATCACCAATCGCCATAACGTTGTCCATCGTAATTCCGATCCGTTCGCAGACATCCGCAAGCGCGCGTGCTTTGTTGACACCTGTGGCATTGATTTCAAGATTCGTTGGACTTGAGTTTGTAATTTCTAGGGCTTTGGTTTTTGAGAGTTCGTCTTTTATTTTTTGACGAATCTCATCATCACGGACGTCAAATCCAAATTTCATCCATTCGTGCTTGGAGATATCGTCTGGAAATTGCTCACGCCAAACGTTGTCTACCGATGCGGCCCAACAATAGGTGTTATATTTGTTTTTTAGCTCCCACATTTTTTCAACATGCTCTGTATCTAGAAGCTCACGTTTTAGAAGTGAACCGTCTTCATTCCAGATTTCACTCCCGTTGACTGTAATTAAGTACGTACCTAAGGATAGAGAATCGACGAGTTCTTTGCATGTCATCGTCGTACGCCCGGTACTAATGACGACATGGATGCCTTGTTCTTGTGCTGCTTTGATCGCTTTACGATTTTCAGGTGAGATTTCGTGCTGGTCATTGAGAAGCGTCCCATCCATATCGATGGCGATTAGTTTGATTTGTTTTTGATTCTGATTTGTCATGATATCATGTACTCCTTTATTCTCTCTTTGGTTTGTTTTTATTTTATCAGAAATATTGTTAATTTCTATGGTAAATAGCATAAAGAGTTTGAAAAGCGAAATAATCAGGTGAGAAGACAAGGTTCCTTTTACATACATTTTGCTATTATTGTGGTATAATTTGGCTTTGGAATAAATCTTCAAACAGATGAGGAGCGTTTTTTGGTGGCAAACGTTATTTTATTTGACCTAGATGGCACGTTATTACCGATGGATACAGATTCATTTGTGAAACATTATTTAAAAGAATTAGCTCAAAAAGTTGCACCAATTGTTGATCCAGAACAATTTGTCAAAGCACTTTGGGCGGGAACAGAGGCAATGGTTAAAAGTGATGACCCGAGTAAAACGAATGAAGCGGTGTTTGAAGAGAGGTTTTTAAACCTTCTTCAATTGAAGCGAGAGGAGATTTGGCCTACGCTAGACCATTTTTATAAAGAAGTATTTCCACAATTTTCACGTTTGGCAGAACCGACCCCATTAGCCAAGGAAGTTGTCAATGAAGCTCTTAATCAAGGATACCGTGTTGCGATTGCAACAAATCCGTTGTTTCCGCGAGAAGCGATTGAACATCGAATGACTTGGGCAGGAATAAAAGATCTACCTTTTGAAGTGGTTACCGTTTATGAGGAAAGTTCGTTTACGAAACCACACCCGGCTTATTACGAAGAAATTTGCAACAGACTAGACGTAAAACCTGAGGAGTGCATTATGGTTGGTAATGATAAGCAGGAAGATATGGTTGCAGGTTCGTTAGGGATGAAAACCTATTTGGTTGAAGGTTGGGTGATTGATCGCGGTGAACCGAGTTACGTAATCGATGACCAAGGGACGCTAAACCAATTGCTTGAAAAATTGAAACAAAAAGAAGGAACTTTTGCTAGGAGAGTATGATTTTATCTTTTCGCGCGAGTATAGTAAATAAGTGGACAAGCTATTTGTAAAGGAGATAGAAATATGACAGAACAAGCTGTAACCCCAGAGATTCGTAAACAAATTGTATACAATGCAGATGTTGAAACGGTATGGAATGCGGTTGCCACGGCTGAAGGAATCGAGTCGTGGTTTATGGCGAACGATTTTCAACCGGAAGTAGGAGCAACATTTACTCTACAATCACCATTTGGACCGTCACCGTGTCAAGTCACTGAACTTCAATCGCCAACACATCTATCCTTTTCATGGGGAGAAGCAGGCTGGCAACTTACCTTCGAATTGGAAGACGTAGATGGAAAAGCTCAACTAACGCTCATTCACGCCGGATGGGGGAAACCAGACGAAATCATCCCAGGCCCATCACAGACCAATTTAGAGGTTCGTAATCGTATGTCGGGTGGATGGGATTCTCTTCTAGAAAAAGACTTACGAAGCGTTGTTGAGCGCTAAGATCGAAAGAAAACCCATGACGCATCTTGAATGTGTCATGGGTTTTTTCACGTTTAATTTACGCCTGCAGCAATTCTAACTTGTCGTTGCATCGAATCTTGAATTAACCCATCGTTATGGCGCGTACTATTCAAGAAATGAATGCAGAAATGTCCATTGTAGTTATTGTCTCTAATCGCTTGGTCCGCATGTGGGAACGAGTGCATCGCAGCAGCGAGACGTCTGTTGTTATCATCGACATGAACAATCACAGCTCGAGGTGTCCAAGAGTAACTTCCACCCCATACTTCTCTCATAATTTGTGCATCTCTTGAAGTCAATGGTTCTGAGTCGGAGTGGTTTCCACCCATTGTGTGACGGACACGAAATGTGCGACCGGTTTGTACATCGGTGATCGCGGCATTTTTTCCAATTGGGAACACATATCTCGCTTCTGTCCACCAATCTAACAATTCACCATGTCGGTCACTCGTGACTGGTTTTACTGGAACGTTGTAAACCGGTATGCGTAATTGTTGACCAACAGACAAACTGCTATTGACCGATAAATTGTTTTCTTTTAATAACTCAAGCATAGGAATACCATATTTGATACTTAAATTCCAGGCATTATCTCCGGATCTAACGGTATGAGTTGTGTATGATACCGTAACACCGCCACCAGGGTTTGAGCCTGCGGAACCACCTGGAATACGCAACATTTGATTAACAAAAATTTGGTCATTGGTTAACCCATTGGCATCTCGAATCGCTTGAACAGTCGTGTTAAAGCGATTCGCAATTCGAGATAACGTATCACCAGATTGAACGCGGTAAGTTGTAAATGACTCTTGTGGCTCCCCAGTCGCAGGTTGAGGCTGCACCTCAGGCTGAGGTTGCGGTTGTGCTTGCGGTCGTTCCGTTACAATTAATGTTTGACCGATTCGAATTCGGTCATCCGTCATATTATTTAGTTCACGTAATTGATCAACTGAAATACCAAACCGGTTAGCGATACTCCAAAGTGTATCACCAGCCTCAACCGTGTACGTATTTGGTGTCGAATCAATCGTCACTGTACGTGTTGAACCATTCCAATTGACTTCATGACCAAATGTTTCAGAAATAAAACGTATCGGTACGAATGTTGAGTCATTAACAATTTTTGATGGTGGTACATTCACTTGTTGATTATTAACTCTAGCGACTGTTGATCCGACGACAAATGTGATGTTTGTATCCCCTTTATTAATGCCAACGGTCCGAGAATCTCCATTCCACCATACCCCAGCACCAAAATGAGTTGAGAGTGCACGAATCGGAATCAGAGTCGTACCATTTTCAATAAAGGGGCGAGGCGTTAGGTTTAAAGAAACGCCGTCAACTATTAGATTGATTTGATTCGCGCTTAATGCTCGAAAGCCATGGTCGTTTTGTTCTGAGGGCATAGCCCCATGTTCGAATTGAAGGTCTCCAAGAAAACTTTCTTGAAAATCAATCGGACCTTCATGAGAATCTACAGATTGTAACGATGTGCTATCTGTATCTTCGAGGTTGAGTTGATTCAATTTATTTTCGAGAGCTTCTTGTTCCTGGACATGTGGCATCATACCTTGTTCTTGTTGTGGCATGCATGATGTTAATACAAATAAAATAATCATCAAAATCGTTATCCTTCTGATTTGCTCTCACCTCTCTTAACAGATTAGTCAATGTATAAACGTAGCATTTGTCTGCCTTGAGAAAGCTATAACTTTCAAATGTTTCCACAATAGTTGTGGTTCACCAATGCCCACCTCAAAATCTTATGAAGGACAAAATCATTGCTTCTTTAAAAGGAAATGTCCTTCATGGTCTAGATGAAAGACAAAAAGCATGCAAATAGAAGAGGAAATGTCCTTCATCCCCCGAATGCCGGACAAAATCCCCTTAATAAGACGCATCGTTTAAAATTGGCATCAATTTGAAGCGATAGTTGGTTTGGTTTTGACAAATAGTAAGCAATAGCATCGTAGTATGAAAAGAGGTGAGTTCAAGTTAGATACGTACACATTTTTTTGATCATTCTTTTATTGTTTATCAGCGCTTGCACCCTGAATCAAAATGAAGGTGAACCACGACAGCAAGCACAGCTCAATGAAGGTGAAATAAACAGGCAAATCAATCAAGGGCCTGCTTTTGATCGCATAGACAATCATGGTCTTCATATCCTAGACGCTCAGCGACAGAGAGCAGGGGTTTTCACACTTAATAACATTCCTTATATAAATGTCAAATTGCTTAATTATCTTGGGCATGTCAGCGAGATTCCTGTAGCGATAAAAGGAACGTATACCGTGAATAATACAACTACCGTTAACGCAAACTCAAATTTTCGTGTCAAACTAGAAAATGACAAGGTCGCCCTTTATGAGGGATCGAGCAAACTCATGGATGCATCGTCATTAACATTTGTTCCCAATCATTACAACACTGATCACCAGGTGATCATAAAGGATCGCCCTTATTTAGGGACGATGGAATTTACGAGAGAAGGCGAGATTGTTCGCCCAATTAATACACTTCCTATTGAAGATTATTTAAAAGGGGTCGTTCCACATGAAATGCCAGCCTCGTGGAACATTGAGGCATTGAAGGTTCAAGCGGTTGCTGCGAGAACGTACGCGATGTCACATGGGAGTCGTGTGATCGATGATAGCATAAACTTCCAAGTGTATGCTGGGTACACCTGGCACCCGAATAGCACGAGAGCGGTTAACGAAACGGCCGGTCAAACGCTAATGTACAACAACCGACTTGCTTCAGCTGTCTATTCTTCAAGTAATGGTGGGCTGACGGAATCAAATGCAAACCTCTGGGGTGGGACTAGCTTTTCCTATTTACCAGTACAAGAAGATCCTTATGACCCGATTCATCCATGGGAATTTACATTACACAAAACGCAAATCGACCTTGATAATCGAGATTTAGTTGAACCAGAAGTGTGGTGGAATCAGGTTAAAGAAAAAGATACCAACATTACAGCCAATATAAAATCATGGTTGATGAGAAATGGTTACCCAAACACTGAAATCAAAATTGTTTCTGTACCAAGATTAGCCTTTTCAGATCAGTTAACATCAGGGGATCGTGTAACAAAAGGAGATATAGAAGTAGAATTTCTTGTTAAGACCAAGTCAGACAATGAGTTTAGCAAAGAAGATGATGGATCGATACGCATTCACAAGGTTAACTTTGCGAATACAACGGCCCAACAGATCCGTTCAATGATTGGGATCAATTTCGTTCGTACGTATCTCATTAATGATGTCATTGATGATGGTCAAGCGTATAAGGTGACAGGTCGTGGATTTGGACACGGAGTTGGTATGAGTCAATGGGGTTCTAAATATCGTGCAGATGAAGGTCATACCTATACTGAGATCTTAAATTTCTACTATCCAGGTACAACGTTAACGCAATTACAGGCACCAGAGCCTATCGAACAGAAGCCTGAACAAACAGAGCAACCGGATGAGAGTCCTGCAACACCACAGCCTCTTACGATCGTCTTACGAGTTGATCACAAGCAAGCGACAGTGAATGGAGAGACGGTGCAATTACCGGAAGCACCATATATTCGGAATGGACGAACGCTGATCCCACTTCGTTTTGTCAGTGAACAATTAGGCGCCATCGTTCATTGGGATGAGCAAACAAGAGACATTATCATCTCAGCACCTAACAAACACCTGAATTTACGTGGAGGAAGTCGTACAGTAATTGTCAATGGCTCACAGGTTACGATCGATGTCGCTCCAGAAATTATTAGGGGAACAACATTTGTGCCATTGCGATTCATCTCAGAACAAATCGGTTCAAATGTTCATTGGAATCCACAAAATCGAACGGTAACGGTGACGAACCGCTAACCGCATTTGACGATTGGCCTGTCCTTTTGGGAATGGTGGGGGCAGGCTTTTTGGAGGTATTTGGTTCAACGTATAATGAGGTAAGTTTTTACAAACAGTATTAGGGAGACAATCAAAAGGAGGTGCCTTCCGAATGGATGCTAAACGTGCACAAGAAATCTCATCTTCACAAGCAATGGCAAATGTCATGCACAACGGCCAGCAAGTTTACATTGAGCATGTTGATCAAAGCAATGGAACAGCAACTGTTCATCCGTTGAATCAGCCAACTCAGAAGCAAAGTGTTTCTGTCGATAGCCTGCAAGAACAATAATCAGTCGAGTACATGAGATCAGAAAAATAGGGTCCCATCTGCTAAAAGGTAGACAACTATCTTTTAGCTACGCATGGGGCCCTATTTTTGTGTGTTTTATATTACTTATGAATCATCGTGTTCGTTCTCGTCCTTGTTAAACCAAAGTGGATCATAGTTATCAACTTCACCATTATAATTGATGAGCAACTCTTCACCAGCCTTAATATCTCGATAGGCATAATAGTAAAACATATGGTGCTCAAAGTTAATATCATAGGTCGTATTTGGTTCATAAGAGTGATTAAATAACATTCCATAACCTAATACGACGGCTGAATGATTGATTCCATATTCATAGACGTAATCAGCAAGGACCGTTTCTTCAATTAAAATATGTTCTTCATTGGGGTAAGGGATGACCGGGGCTTCATGAATCAGTTCCCCTTTTTCTATATCACGGGTCGCAAAGACACCTCGATTAAATTCGCCATCACTTAATGTAGAAGTCTTGATTTCAATCATGTTTGTCACCTACGCGTTCTTTCATTTTAGTATCGTTAATAAGCTTTATCTAACTGTACCATCTTAGATGAGAAACAACAAACCTTTTTCTATGAAAGTATATAGTGTTATATCGCAAGGCAGGATTTCTTTGTGCGAGTATCGAAAAAAAGAATAACAGCCACTTAGTGATGGTATGCCACACGGTGGAGTGAACAATAATATAGGTAACTTACTTAAAAAAAAGGGTGAGTGCTATGGAAGACAAGGTTTTAATCGTAGAGGGAACGAATGATCGTAAACGAGTGAGGCGTGTGTTGGCTGAACCTGTCGACATTATTTGTACGTATGGTACGCTGAGTGATGAAAAGCTTGAATCACTTATTTTACCAATCGAAGATAAAGATGTCTATATCTTAGTCGATGCGGATGAAGCTGGTGACCGCTTGCGCAAGCAGTTAAAACATGAGCTACCGAATGCCACGCATTTATATACACAAAAGGGCTACGGACAAGTGGAAACGACTCCGATTGACTACCTTACCCATCTATTAAGAGGTTACTTTAATGTAAAAGAAGTGATTTAATGGATACAAAAAGGCTATTCGAAAAAGGATAGCTTTTTTTTGTGGTAAAGGGGCGGAGTGCGCTAGCAAGTTAGAATAATCATTGAAGTAGGCTTACTCGCACCGCCTTAGGATTAAGTTTAAGGGAAGTTCACTGAGGAAGAAGATGATGATTCAAGGAAGGGTAAAGGGGCGGAGTGCGCTAGCAAGTTAGAAGAGGGATAACCAGAGGAGTGGCGTTGCCTTGGGAGGGTATGAGAGATCTTGTGGTTCCTGGTTCCTCTATTTGTGAAAAAAGTGCTTAGTTTCGGTGAGAAGTGGATTTAGGTTCCGCTATTTGATGAGAATGCGTGTGCAATCCAGATGCTGGGGGAGGGAGAACACTCTGGCTTAAAAATCGTGAAAGTTATATTTGACAAACAAGAACCAAATCACAAGCAAGCTGATGATAATGAGGCTCAAAATGATAATTGAAAACAATTGAGTGTTTACATGGTAAACGACAGTGAGGAAAAAGGTAGCAATGAATGTGATCGTCGGTAACAGCGACGAAACCGTGATTTTCTTTTCAGGAGTTGTATTTTTATCGCCTGTCATCAAGGACCCTCCAATAATACAATCGTTAGTTTTAGCTTGGATGTTTTTACCATGAACTATACAGAGCGGTGTGCAAAAAAAATTTCTAAACGATAAATACAGTCTAGGAAAACGGACATACTAGAACTACTATTAAAAGCTGGAGGGTATCGTTTTGAGCACACAAGAGAATGCATTATCCATTTTTGCTTTAGGTGGATTAAATGAAATCGGAAAAAATATGTATGCCATCCAATACAAAGATGAAATCGTCATTATCGACTGTGGAAATAAGTTTCCCGATGAAAATTTTTTAGGGATTGATTTAATCATTCCGGATATTACATACTTGCTCGAAAATAAAGAGAAAGTCAAAGCGTTGATTGTTACGCATGGTCATGAAGACCATATCGGTGGTGTGCCTTTCTTCTTAAAAAAATTAAATGTTCCGGTTTACGGGACACGTTTTACACTCGGGTTAATTGAATTAAAATTAAAGGAGCATAAGCTACTCAGGGAATCGAAGTTAGTTGAAATTGATGCAAATTCTAATGTAGATTTTGCTCACTTTAGCATCGACTTTTTTAAAGTCACGCACAGTATTCCAGACTGTCTCGGAATGGTCATTCGTACGCCGGAAGGGAATATTGTTCATACAGGTGACTTCAAATTTGATTTAACCCCTGCGCAAAACGAACACTCGGACATTCATAAAATGGCTGAGATCGGTAAAGAAGGCGTTTTGCTTCTTTTATCTGAAAGCACGAATGCTGAACGTCCTGGCTCGACACCGACGGAACAGACCGTCGGAGAACATGTTGAAGAAGCGTTTATGAAGGCAGACGGCAAGGTGATCCTTTCGACGTTTGCATCGAATGTTAGCCGCCTTCAGCAGGCCATTGATGCGGCGAAGCAAACTCATCGGAAGCTCGCACTACTTGGACGCAGCATGGTCAATGTCGTCAACGTTGCAATGGAACGTGGTTATTTAGATGTCCCTGATGGAATGTTAATTGATACAAACGACATTAACCAACTACCTCCCGAAAAAGTCGCAATCCTCTGTACAGGAAGTCAAGGCGAGCCATTAGCGGCACTTTCAAGGCTTTCTACGGGGAAGTACCGAGGTGTTGACATATTAGCAGGAGATACGGTGATATTAGCAGCTGGACCTATCCCTGGAAACGAGCGTGGCATCACCCGTATTGTCGATAATTTATTTAGCCTCGGTGCCAATGTTATCTATGGTTCTGGTAGTTCTTCTGGGATGCATGTATCCGGACACGGCTATCAAGAGGATTTAAAGTTAATGTTAACGCTGATGAGACCAACATATTTTGTCCCGATTCATGGCGAGTATCGGATGCTCCATCATCATAGGTTGTTAGCTGAATCAGTTGGTGTTGAGGAAGGTCATACATTTATTATGAAAAACGGTGATGTTGTAGACATCGAAAATCGGACCGCTCGCCAAACGAGAAAAATCCAAGCCGGCAATACGTACGTTGATGGAATTGGTGCAGCTGATGTTGGTGAAATCGTCTTGCGCGATCGTAAACAGCTATCAGAAGACGGAATGCTTGTCATTGTATTGACAATGAGTAAAACCGACAAAAATCTCGTGTCTGATCCCGATACGATATCACGTGGATTCGTCTATATGAAGGACTCTGAGGAACTGATGAAGGATGTAAATGACTTAATTTCAAGAACGGTACATGAGTTATCCGAAGAGGATCGCAACGAGTGGCGTGTCATTAAGCAGCAACTAAAGAGATCAGTTGGACAATATTTATTTAAACAAACGAAGAAAAAACCAATGATCTTACCGATTATTATTGAGGTTTAATAATGGTATATACCCTTACACCGCTAATTGGTGTGAGGGTATTTTTTAATGCAAAAAAATCATTAGCTGACTGTATTACCCTATATATTGTAAATTTCTAGCATATGATTTCACTACACCTAATAACATAGACTAGGTATTCAGTCGTTAGATTAAAGATAATTGAAAGCGTTTACTATGAGTTGATAAAAAAATGAAAGTAAGGGTGATTTGTTGATGAATCGAAGAAATCTAAAAATGATTGACCTGAGTGTTCCGTTAGATCCACAAGCAAAAGAGCCGATGCCACCACAGATTGACTATATAACCCATGAGGAAGGAGCAAAACAGGCAGCGCAACTCTTTGGGTTAGAACCAGAAGATTTCCCTGATCAAAAGGCATGGGCAAATGAGGCGATCACACTTTCAACTCATTCTGGAACTCATGTTGACGCACCATGGCATTATGCTTCAGAAACGAATGGTGAGCGGTCACGAACGATCGATGAGCTCCCCTTGGAATGGTTTTATGGAGATGGTGTGTTATTTGATTTTAGTAATAAACAACAAGGGTATGAAATTCAAGTTGATGATTTTAAGTCACAATTAAAAGAAATGAAATATGATTTAAAGCCTTATGATATCGTTCTTATCCGAACAGATGCGGATAAGAGATATTACCAAGAGAATTATGCGCAATCCCATGCAGGTGTGTCAGCAGATGCAACGAGGTGGTTAATTGATAAAGGTATTAAGGTCATGGGAACAGATGGTTGGGGATGGGATATTCCATTTTATCTACAAGCGAATGACTATAAACAAAACCCACGAGATGGAGTCCTTTGGGCTGCGCACTTTGTCGGTAAGGAACAAGAGTATTGCCAAATTGAAAAGCTTGCAAATCTTGAAAAGCTCCCTGTAAGGTATGGATTTAAAGTAGCGGTATTTCCAGTCAGTATAAAACATGCGAGTGCAGGATGGGCCAGACCGGTGGCGATTCTAGAATAGGGGGAGAAAAAGATGAGCTTCAACTTCGTATTCTTATTGTACAGCTTCATTTTCATCGTCATCTTGTTGTACGGTGGATGGGTAACAAAAAAATGGATATCCGGTTCTAATGATTATTTCATAGCAGGACGTGAAGTAGGCTTATTGATTAATGTGTTTGGTGTGGCTGCTATTGGCTTTGCCGGAACCATGATTACATTAGGACCAGGATTAGCGCTAACGACTGGATTTTTTGGAGCTTTGGGATTCGGGTTCGTTTATGCTATAGGTGGATTAGCGTTATATGGACTTTTATTTGCCCCTTACATTAGAAGGTCTGGTGCCCATACATTATCCGAGTGGCTTGAAATGCGGTTTGATACGAGAACGAGAACATTAATCACAATTACAACCATTCTAGGGTTACTCGGAATTATGGCAAATAATGTTGTATCGATGGCAATCGTTGCAAACGGATTTACAGGTTGGCCGCTCATCTGGACATTAACAGTCATCTTCTTCTTGTTTTTACTTTTTACGTATATTGGAGGATTTTGGGCAGTTACGTTAACCGATTTCGTGCAAATGTGTATTGGTTTAATCGCATTGCCCGTTTTAATCATTACCCTTATTTCAAAGTTTGGTGGTACGAGTTTTATCTCTAGTCAATGGCCTGGCGATCGTAGTTATTGGACACATGGGTTTATGGATGGACAGCTCTCGATTTTTTCGGTTCAATATCCGAGCATCATCACCTTTGTGATTTTATTTGCTTGTTTCCTTGTCTGGGGAAATAACTACTATTGGCTTCGTGTCTCGTCCACTAGAAGCGAAAGAACAGCAAAACTTTCATTCTTATACGGTGGCTTATTACTATTGTTTGTTCCAATGCTGATATTAGGGTTTGTTGGATTGTATGCGGGAAGTGCATTTGGGGATCAATTTCTACCACACGGGGGAACAGATCCAATGGCTGCCTTTGGTGTTGTGTTAACTGCTTTACCAATTGCGGTAGCGGCTCTCGCATTAACTGGCGCACTAGCAGCTTCAATTTCAACATCAACGACTGCGTTAATTGGTGCATCAAGTACGGCAGTTCGCGATTTGTATCAGCGTTTTTTTAAGCCGAAAGCAACTCCAAAACAACTTAAAGTCCCAGCCAAAGTAATCACGCTCTTGTTAGGTTTGCTCGTCTGGTTACTATGTTTTTACCCTGGAGGACCCTTGTATTTATTTGCATTCTCTACCGCATGGCTTGGCCCCCCATCCATTTTAGTCTTCTTAGGAATTTGGTGGAAACGGACAACTGTACAAGGCGCTTTTTGGGGAGCTGTCTTAGGTATTGTTGTCTTATCCGTGTTAACGGTATTAGATTTATTGCAGGTCTTTAGCATCAATCCATATATGCATGTTGGCTTAGTAGGATTAGTCGTAACGCTCGTTGCAACGATCATCATTAGTTTAGCGACAAAGCCAAATTATTATGCGAAAAAAGGATGGAACAAAGAAGTAGAAGAGCCCCAAACAATCAATATAAACAAACAAGAACGATCAATTTTGAGACTTATTTTCTTCGGTTACAATACGATGGCAGAGATTAGTGATACGCTTGGTGTCGATTCATCAGTCAGTCATAAATGGATCGAAAGCCTTGATAAAAAACACTTGATCCATCGACAAAAATATAGTGGAGCTGGCTTTTACACATTTGCCCTTGCAACCAATGCAATACGGTTCATCGATATCTCGGATGAAGAAAGGCTGCTTTCTGATGATCAATTATCGATGGAGGATATTGAGGTGCTCTCTAAAATTAACGAGGGAATCGATGCATTTGAGCGTTTTGTAAAAGAAAAACAATATGATTCGCTTAAGATATCTGTCATCCTATCAAAATTAATAAAACAGGGTTTGTTAACAGAGTTTGGACTACTAAAACGTAAGGTCAAAATCAATCAAGCTGGTAAAGCAATGGTAGATAAATATTCCTATTTACTATCATAGATAAAACAAGAGAATTATCGTATGAAAGGAGTACCTTTGATGAAACTCGTGACTTATAAACAGTCCAATGGTGAACAGAGAGCCGGTTGTATTGTTGATGATAAGGTGGTTGATCTAGAACAATCAAGTAGTGGACGATTACCAAAAACGCTCTTGGAGTTTATCCAGCATCATGAAGTATACGAACCGATTGCAAAAGAGATGATTGAGGCTGGTAAATTCCGTGACAGCATAGATATTTCTGATATTGAATTACTGACACCACTTCCCAATGCTCCTAGTGTGAGAGATTTTATGGCATTTGAGGAACATATCGTAAATGCGACGAAACGAAGTAATCTTACAGTTGCTCCAGAGTGGTATGAAATCCCTGCCTTTTATTTTACAAATCATCTTGTCTTAAGAGGGAATAACCAACCAATCACACGTCCTCCTGCTTGCCAAATGCTAGATTATGAATTAGAGATTGCCTGTATTATCGGTAAAGAAGGGATCAATATTAAAGCAGAGGATGCGGAAGAATATATTTTTGGTTATGCGATATTAAATGACTGGTCGGCGAGAGATTTACAGATGAAAGAAATGAAAGTTGGACTTGGGCCAGCAAAAGGAAAGGATTTTGCAACATCAGTTGGTCCTTATTTGGTAACAAAAGATGAGTTAGAAACGTACCGAAAAGGCGATCGTTTCAATTTAGAGATGACAGCAAAGGTTAATGAGAAACTATTATCAAAAGGGAACGCAGAGAGTATCTACTACACGTTCCATGAGATGATCGAACGCGCGTCAGCTGGTGTTCCACTACAACCAGGAGAAATTATAGGGTCTGGGACAGTTGGGACAGGATGCATACTTGAATTAGGACCTGAGGTTCATCGTTGGTTAAAACCAGGTGATGAAGTAAAGCTTGAAGTTGACGGGCTAGGTACACTTATTAACAAAATTAATGAGTAGGATAAATCGAGGAGTTGCCACTCTGGGCAGCTTCTCTCTTTTTTAGTAGAATCATAACAAAATTTTGGTACAATAGTTAGTAATAGGATGGAGGGATTTTAATGATCAAAAAACTAGAGCATACAGCAATTATCGTAAAAGATATTGAAGAATCGATTGACTACTACTGTGATATGTTTGGGTTCAAACTACGTGCAAAAGGAGATAATGGGATAAGGTACTTAGCTTTTCTCTATCACGAACATCAACCTGAAGTCGAGATCGAATTAATGCAAGATATGAAAGAAGGAACGGAATATTCTAGTGTTGGTATTGTCAATCACCTAGCGTTTACGGTCGATCATATCGAGGAATCGATTGATTACTATAAGAAAAAAGGTGTCGTGTTCAATTCGGAAACAATAAATCGCTCTGTTGATGGGGCGAAGACAATCTTCTTTCATGGACCGAATGGAGAGTTATTGCAACTCGTTGAGCCAACACGTACATAAGCTTTTTAGTGCTTGTCTTTTTCACGGACAGGCACTTTTTTAATGCAAAAAAGCTCACCACCTTCGATATGGACTCGTATAATAACGCAACGAATGTCATGTGAAGGTGGATGTCTAAAATGGGAATGGTAAATAGTGGAACATTACACAAGCAATTGCTCCCGGCCTATGTCAATACAAAGAACGGCAAAAGGTGGGGTTACATTAATGAAGGTGGTCGCTTCATCCTCAAGCCAAGGTTTGATGAAGCGAATGATTTTCAAGATAACGGTCTCGCGATTGTTACCGAAAAACGAAAAACGGGTTTGATTGATCAGACTGGACGCTTTGTCCTACCGCCTACGTACCTTTCGATGTTGCCTTTTACTGAAGGGCGAGCCATCGTTATGGATGAGGCAGGGTTTAAAATCATTGATGAATTAGGTCGAGAGTTAACCCAAAAAGCATATCCATTAATCAAACCGTTCAAGGGACAACGAGCCATCTTTACTGCACGTACGTCTAGTGGGAGTGTTCAGTACGGGTATTTGGATGTAGATGGGAATGAAGTGATCCCCGCCCAATTTGAAAACGCCTATGATTTTACAGACGATAAAGCCCTTGTACAGATCGGAGAGAGCAAATTTGCGATCATTAATAAATTAGGAGAGGTTATTCAAACCTTTCCCTATGCGCTAATGATGGGTTATCAAGAAGGATTGATTGCCTATAAGAAAACCTTTAATGACCCGTGGGGATATGTCGATGAACAAGGCCGTATCGTCATTTCGCCACAGTTTTCAACCGCATTGCCTTTTCAAGAGGGGCGAGCGGTTGTTAATACGTCTGATGGAATGAAGAACGAGTATGGTGTCATTGACAAGGCAGGTCGCTTTATCATTCCACCCAAGTATCATGATTGTAAGCCACTAGGTGAACAACGGATTGCCGTTGGTATCGCGAGCGACTCGCAACAACCATTTGTTGGTTCGATCTATGCGATTGCAGATCTTAATGGATATCTCCTCACCGATTTTATTTATGATCATGTTGGTGAGTATAAAGAAGGGTTAAGCACTGTTACGGTCGATCGATCAAGTTTTTTTATTGACCGAAGTGGGGATGCTGCTACATCTTTACCGGTTATACCGGGGATAGGGTCACTAGATCTTGAAGGAAACATCATTCAGGCTCATGTTGATCATCGTTTACTGTACTATAACCGGCAAGGAGAGGTTGTCTACAAGCCAAACTCACTTTTTCCGTTAAATGATCAGTACCGTATTCGTATGAAGAAGTACAATCCAAACAAGGATTATTTAGTGTATTATCCACACGTCGAAGGATTGCATAACGAAAATGCACAAGAGCAAGTCAATGCCTATTTGAAACAAAAGGCGAAAGCGATGAACGTGCCTGAGAATGAGCCACTCGATTATAATTATTTTGGTACGTTTGCAGTCGAATTTTTCAAAAAAGATCTGCTTGTGATCAAGATAGAAGGGTACCATTATCCATTTGGTGCTGCACATGGCATGCCTTATCAAGTGCACGTCCACATTGACTTAATGACGGGAGCTATTTATGAATTAAGTGATCTGTTTAAGCCTGATAGCGATTATGTGAAGGTGATTAGTGATCTGGTTGAAAAGCAAATGCAGGAAGAAGCAACTCAAGGCGATACTTACTATTTTTTGGATCAATATGAGGGGATACAACCGAATCAACCGTTTTATATTACAGAAGACCGGCTAGCGATTTATTTTCAACCATATGAGATTGCTGCGTATGCTGCAGGATTTCCAACCTTTTTTATCCGATATGAAGAGTTGATCGGGCTAATTGATGTAGAAGGTGCCTTTTGGAAATCATTTAAAAACTAGGGTCTGATACAGTCACTCAAGCTCTTTGAGTGGCTGTATATATTTTTAACGGTGTGTAAGTGTAATTTGTTGACGAAATTTATCAGAATATATTACCATATATTACGAATTGGAGATATCCCAACTTGAGATGTGAAGAAGGGAAAATCATGATTCTCTAGCTGGTAACCAATACTATACGAGTAAATGAGTTTTAGATTCGAAAGGTGGAGAGTTTAGGTGCAACAACTAGCTAATAAGGATATTTTTAAAGTGATGGAGGAGCGTTCTAGCGTTCGTAAATATAAAAGGGGCGAAAAAATCCCAAGAGAAACGTTGGAAAAGGTATTGAAAATGGCAGGAACGGCACCATCAGCCTGGAACCTTCAACATTGGAAGTTTGTCGTCGTCGAAGACCAAACGAGAAAAGATGAGTTAGTTCCGATTGCATATGGGCAAGAACAGGTTTCTGATGCTTCGGCGGTGATTATTGTCTTAGGTGATACAGAAGCTGATCAGAATGGTGAAATCGTTTATAAAGATGCTCCTACAGAAGTAAAGGAGACGTTGCTAGGAAACATTAAACAAGCCTACGAAAATGTACCAAATTTCGCTGTTGATGAAGCGATTCGTAATGCTTCATTTGCTGCGATGCAACTCATGCTAGCTGCTAAGGCATTGGACCTTGATACATGTCCAATTGGTGGATTTGACCGTGATGCGATTGTTGAAAAATTAAATATTCCACAACGTTATCTGCCATCGATGATGATTACGATTGGCTATGCGGCTGCTCCAGCACATCCAACTGACCGTTTCTCATTAGATGAGATCGTCGTAAACGAACGTTTTTAAGAAAATGCCCATCTCTGGGCATTTTCTTATTCCAATTTATTGAAGCGTAAGGGAAGAGCCTTTACGCTATTGCTTTTTATTTTTCGCAAGTATTTTCTGTAATAGCGCATCTGCCTTTTGCTTCGCTTGTTTTGTGTCATTCTCAAGAATGGCTGCTTGTAAGACCGTAGTTCCATCTGCTGCAAATGAAATCTCGATGATATCTCCTTCTTTAAGGTTCGGAGGCAGTTGATGGGTTGGGACTTCTTTTACAACCGTTTCATCGCTACGTAACAAAAGGGTGGCGATTTCTGCTTCAATCAGGTCGACGGTGTATTTACTCATGAGAACACTCCTTAAGTGATAATTTGATCTTTCATCCCTTCAAAGGTTACAGGCCCAATTCCGCTGACGTTTTGAATGTCTTCGATTGTAGTGAATGGACCATATGTTTGGCGATAGTCAATAATTCGTTTTGCATATTCTGGACCGATTCCTGTAATTTGCTGTAATTCTTCTTCATTTGCAGTGTTGATATTAATTGGGAAGACGTGAGATTCTTCATCACCAGTAGACCCTTCAGGATTCCCTGCACCATCCCAAGGTGAATTTTTCACTTCGTACGATCGTCCATCGGTTACAACAATAATATCTTCAGATGTTGCTGTTGAATAAAGATTGATGCCTTGCTCATTAAAGCGTTGTACAACCTCTTCATGCGGGTGGTTATAACGGTTCCCTTCACCATATGATAAAACCGCTTCCTTTGGTTTGACATTTGCTAAAAATACTTCTGTTGATGACGTCCTCGAGCCGTGGTGACCAACTTGAAGAATGTCAGAAGATAAATCAAATGAGTTTACCATTTCTTCTTCAATAGCTTGTTCAGCATCTCCAGTAAATAGAATACTTACTTCATCGTAGTCTAGTTTTAGTGCGACAGATGAATTGTTTAAACTTTTTTGTTCATCTCCGGTATTTAACACCGTCAACTGTACGGATTGGTCGAGGTCCAGTTGAGACCCAACTTCCGCGACTTCTAGTGGAATCTCTTTTTCATCAACCAACCCCAAATAGTTTAAGTAGGTTTGTGATGTATGTGTACGACCGCTATCTAAGATATTCTTCACTTCAATTTCTTGTAAAACCGGAAGGAGGCCACCGATATGATCAGCGTGGGCATGAGTGGCTACAACTAAATCAATCGAACTTATACCTGCCTTTTGTAAGTAGGATACGACTTTTTCACCTGCTGTTTGCGTTCCAGCATCAATCAATATCGTCTTTCCATTTGGCAATTCGATGAATGAGGCATCGCCTTGACCAACACCAAGAAAGTGGACTTCCAACTCATCATCCGTAACTGTCTCTTCGATCTCAACACGGAACCGTTCATCAAGAGCTCGCGCCATAAAGGTGGAAAATTCCGCTCTTGTAATATTATTTCTAGGCTTAAATGAGCGGTCCGGGTAGCCAATTGTGATTTGGTTGGCAACCAACGTTTGGATTTCATCTAAACCCCAAAAGTCTGATGGAACATCGTAAAATTGAAAATGTCCTTCTCCTTCTAGGTGGAAGGTTCGTTGTAAAATAGCAGCCATTTCGGCACGGTTTAATGAATCATTTGGATTGAAATTTCCGTTTTCATCGCCCGTAAAAATACCTTCATCGGCTAATGTAGCGATCACGTCATAATCAGGGTGATCTTGAGTGACATCTAAAAAGGCGGGGTCTGGGCGATTCGTTGTGTCGAAATTTAATTCACGCTGAATCATCAAAGCAGCATGAACCCGTTGAATGTCGTCATTTGGGCCAAAGTCACCAGTGGGATAGCCCCCAATGATCTCACGATGTCTTAAATAGATGATTTCTTCTTTTGCCCAATGGTCATCTATATCTGGAAAGCTTGGGCGTTCTGCAAGATTTGTGAGATGATTCTCGTTCTCTGTTGTATGGCCTTTATTTTCTACATTCCCTTGATCATTAGCACCTTTTTGGATTGGGGTGCAGCTCACTAAAATGAGGCAAATCGTTAGAAGTAGTAATAGTCTTTTGTTCACAGAGATCTCCTCCATCACATATTCTTGCTTATAGCTTTTTCTTGTTTCTCTAAAACATGTAGTATGGATTTAGAGATCAGTACGATTTCCTACATAAAATGAAGTTCGCTAAGGGAAATCTAATGAACAGAAGGATAATAAGGGCTCTATGGGTGGTGATGAGACTGGAGAGTAGAGAACATCCACCAAAAGGATCAGTTATTGATCGAAAGACGGTTGTCTTAACGTATGAAATCCTAATGGCAGTCTTAGCTATTTTCTCGGTGGTTACCATTTGGTCGACCAGTGATTGGCTTCATAGCCTTGATTTTATCGTATGGTTTATTTTCTTCATTGATGTTTTGGTACGATTTATAATCAGCAAAGATAGGCTTCAGTATTTAAAGAGTCATCCTCTTGATATCATCGCAGTTATTCCGTTGGATAGTATTTTTAGGCTTGCTCGTTTAGGAAGATTATTTAGGCTAATCCGTGCGTTTGCTATTTTAAGCCATTATTTTAAGCCTTTTTACGCCGTATTAAAAACGAATAATCTTGACAAAGTTATCATTGCATTGTTTGTACTAATATTTGTTACATCAATTCCGATAAGAATTCTTGAACCAAGTATTTATACGTACACCGATGCTGTATGGTGGGCAATCGTTACATCAACTACTGTTGGTTATGGTGACATTTCTCCAGAAACAATTGTTGGAAGAATCATTGCGGTTATTTTAATGATGTTTGGCATTGCATTACTCGGATTAGTGACAAGCTCAATCGCTACTTACTTTTTGAATAACAAAAATAACAAAGAGAATCCGACCATTGAATATATAAAGGGTGAGCTCGACAGGGTTGAAGAGCTAACGGATAAAGAAATTGAAAGGCTACAAATTTTACTCGACACGTACAAAAAGCAAGGGTACAAGCCAAGATAACGACGTCTACTTTGGTATTTAGATTCAAAGTATAAATTTTCACCGCAATCAAAAGCTAAGTTCGCATTAGTTAAAGAACGAAGTAAAGATAGGTGATGTAGATGGAGGCAGCTTGGCTTTCAATTGTCCCGTTTTTAGTTGTAATACCAATTGCTATTTTTACGAAACAAGTACTCCCCGCACTTTTCCTTGGATTGTTGGTTGGCTCATATATTATGGAGCCTTCTATTATTGGAGGCATGACGACGATGTTTACCTACGTCGTTGAAGCCGTGATTGATCCAGGAAATATTAAAATCATTGTCTTTTTATATGCGTTTTCCGGACTTGTCGGGATGATCAAGATGACAGGTGGTATTCGAGGGTTCGTTGAAAAGGCATCGGAAAAGATTCAAACAAGAAAACAGGCACTTTTACTAACGTATGTGTCGACGATTGGAACGTTTGTTGCACCGACATTCCGTTTCGTAACGATTGCTCCAATCATGCGTGCGTTACTTAAAAAAGTAAAAATGACAACCGAAGAGCTTGGTTTTGTCATTGAAACCACTGCGACACCGATCATCGTGTTGATCCCAGTGGCAACGGCATTTGTCGGTTATATGGTTTCGATTATTCAAATCGCGGCCGGAAATCAGGGCGTCGAACTTGATCCTTATTCACTATTTATTCAAAGCATACCGTTTAATTTCTTTTCGATCGTGACGATCGTGCTAGGTGTGTATTTAAGTTTCTTTCATCATTCAAAAGATAAATCAAAAGCACCTACGAAATTGGATGATCATGTCGAAGAGGAGGAGGATTGGCATAATTGTCACCCTGCGGTAGGAAAAGAACTACCGATTAAGCCGATGAACTTATTACTTCCGTTAATTATGGTGATTGTTCTAACATTATTTTTAACGTGGTGGAGTGGCTATGAAAAAGGGTACGGCTTTCCAGAAGCATTTATTAAAGCCGAAGTGATGGAAGCGATGGTGATTGCCCTCCTTTTTACTGTTGTCTTATCGATGATTCTATACCTCGGGCAACGGTTTAAGTTAAGCAATCTCATTGAAGGCTTTATTATCGGTGGAAATGAATTAATGTCTGTTATTTTATTGCTATCGGTTGTTTGGGGGTTATCGTCAATTACCGATGACCTTGGGTTTTCCGAGTTTGTGACCGCACATTCTGGCTGGATTCCGCAAATGTTTATCGCACCGTTAATTTTTGTCTTCGGAGCAGCCGTCTCTTATTTTATTGGTTCAGCCTGGGGAACGTGGGGGATCTTGATGCCACTAGGAATTTCACTCGCCCTAGCCGGTGATGTATCCCTACCATTAGTGATTGGGGCCGTGTTTGCGAGCGGATCATTCGGAGCATTTGCTTCTCCATTAAGTGATGACACGAATACGATTGCGAAAATCTTAAACCTGAAAGTAATTGATTATGCAAAATATAAATTAAAACCAGCCCTTATTGCAGCGGGGATCACAACGGTGTTATATACGATCGTGACGTTTATTATTTAGCAAACGTATAGAACTTTTTGCTGGCGAAATACTACGGGCATATGAATTCTTTTGGAGGGATAAACGTGAATTCAAACGGACAAAAGCAACAAAAAGCAACGAACCAAAACGTAGAAGCTACACAAAATAAGGTGGAAGAGGCCCAAGCAAAAACGAGCGCTTCCGCTCAAGGTGATGGACTCCGCTATGACTATGATGATCCATCGGGATTTGATCATGAAAGATAATAGATGTGAAGAGGAGCGAACGACATGATGTTGTTCGCTCTTATTTTTTTAGAAATGGGCTGTTGTTAAAGTTCATTCGGCGTAGTCTTTACTTCTCGCAATGATAGGTTAGCTTTGATTTAGAGTTTTAACAATTTTTAGTCATTGACCGTCTAACTCTTCTGTTCTAGATTTAAAAGAGGAACGTTTAGCTAGTAAGGAAAATGGGGAAAAGCCGAAGGGGATCAGCTTTTACTATTAATGGACTAGTATATAAATGAGTTAGAAACGAACATGGAGGATGTCATGAAAAAGACAGTTATATTTCTTATTTTATTGCTTTGTTTTTCTCCATTTGCTTCGCTGGCAAAAACTGAAGCAAATTCACACCTTGTACCCGTGATTATTTCTTTTGAAGAAAACGTGGACGATCGACTGATTACTAGGATAAGCGGGACTATAAAACACGAATTATCCTCAGTACCAATGGTTACCGCTGAAATTCCCGAAATTGCGATTGGGGCGTTGGCGAGAAATCCCGCCATTAAATCGATTGAACGAGATCAACCTGTGATGGTCTTGCGGGAGAGACATGATCCAGGGATGGAGCAAGTTCATGCATTAAATGCTTGGGATCTAGGGTACACCGGTAAAGGCATCAAAATTGGTGTGATTGACACAGGAATAGACTTAATCCATAGAGATTTGGATGTTGTTGGAGGTCATTCGTTTGTTGATTACACAGAAAGTTATCATGATGATCAAGGACACGGTACACATGTGGCTGGAGTTATTGCCTCATTGCATAATCGAATCGGTGTTAAAGGGGTCGCACCAGGCATCGACTTATACGCGCTAAAGGTGTTAGATCATGAGGGACGTGGGATGTTATCAAATATGATTGCATCGATTGATTGGTCGATCGAAAATGATTTAGATATTATTAATTTAAGTCTAGGAGCGACGACTCATTCAACAAGCTTTAAAGAAATTGTTGATAGAGCGTACGAAAGTGGATTACTGATTGTAGCAGCAGCAGGGAATACTGGAACAGAGAAAGAGGACACGATAAATTATCCAGCACAATATTCGTCTGTTATAGCTGTTGGTGCTGTTGATTCAAACAATCAACGAGGGGAATTCTCCTCAGTTGGTCCTGCGATGGAGGTCGTCGCTCCGGGTGTAAACATTTTAAGTACTTATTTAGATAACACATATGGATCAATGAGTGGGACGAGTATGGCTGCTCCTTTTGTTTCAGGAATTCTTGCTTTATATATGGAGGCCTATCCTGAATTAACAAACAGCGAACTAAGAGATCTCATGCATGCGCATACGCTACCTCTTGGGGAACCATCAAATTGGTACGGGCAGGGTCTTGTGCAATTTAAAGAAATGGACGATGATGAATTTAAAGAAGCTACACCGAAAGAAGAATATGTAGATGATGTACGAGAGGAAGAAAATACTTACCAAGCTCCAGAAGACGAACAAGTCTATGAAAAACCAGAAGAAGAAAATGTGATTGAAGTGCCTGAACAAGTCGATGAAGGACAAGAAGCAGAACAAGAAATCGATATACCAGAAGAGAAAAAGGAAGATGAAAGACAAGAAGAAAACAGTAAAGTTACCTTTACTGATGTCCCGGCTTCACATTGGGCGTATTCTTCGATTCATTTTGTTTATGGAAAAGGATGGATGGTAGGGAAAGGTGTGAATACTTTTTCACCAAATACAAACCTAACGAGAGCGGAAGCTGCAACAGTGATCGTTAGAGTTTTAGACTTAAAAGAAATAAGTCCAGATACACTTCCGTTTACCGATGTAAGTCCTTCACATTGGGCTTATAATTCTATTAGAATTATTCATCAACACGGGATTATGAGAGGGGTAACGACTCATCGCTTCGGTGCAAATGATGAAATTGCGAGAGAACAAATGGCGGTTATTTTATATCGACTGTTTTTAGACGAAGAAGAGAAGGAGCTTTTTGAAAATCCTTTTACAGATATAACGAGTGACCATTGGGCGTATCATGAAATTTTATCAAATTATCAAGCAGGTTATTTTGGTGGGTTTGAGGATGGCTCCTTTCAACCGAAACAAATATTAACAAGGGCACAAATGGCGGCATTACTACAAAGGATCTTTTAAACGATCTAATAATAAAGTGGGGTGAGGGCCTAAAAGGATGTGGGAAACCTTTTAGGTTCTTTATAGTTGGGGTGGTAAGGTGTCTAAGGATGGACAGTTTGATAATCCACTGCACAGTGCTGTCAACCATGATATACAAGATAGCAGACTTGCCAATATACCTTCAGAGCAACAAGTGATGTTTATTGAATTAATGAAGCAAGCCAAAAAAGAAGGAATAGAAAAGGAACTTAGAAGAAAATATCTAGGGAACTAATAGGAGGACGGTCTCTTTACGGCAATGTGAAAGGGGACCGTTTTTTGTTTGAGTTGGCCCTACTGTTTCTTCGTGCACCCAAGAGACTTAAAATATAATCAAGCAGTAGACAAATCACTTGTATTTAATCAATAATCGTATCAAAATAGGATGAAGACAATGTTTACATAGCGAAAGAAAATTTCGGAAACAAAATTAGGAGGTTAGACCCTTTGGAAATTGGAATTAGTACCTTTGTAGAAACAACGCCAGACCCTAAGACTGGCAAGGTGATAAGTCATGCAGAGCGAATAAGGGAAGTGGTTGAAGAGATTACTTTGGCTGATCAAGTTGGATTGGATGTGTTTGGTGTCGGTGAACATCATCGTGAAGATTTTGCGGCATCATCGCCAGCGATTATTTTAGCCGCTGCAGCTTCACAAACAAAACGTATTCGACTATCAAGTGCGGTGACTGTGCTTTCATCGGCTGACCCTGTCCGTGTGTTTCAAGATTTCTCAACCGTCGACGCGATTTCAAATGGTCGTGCTGAAATTATGGCTGGTCGCGGCTCATTCATCGAATCGTTCCCGCTATTTGGTTATGATATACATGACTATGATGAATTATTTAATGAGAAGCTAGAGCTATTGTTGCAGCTTCGTGAGTCAGAGAAAGTCACGTGGCGGGGAGGGCACCGCCCAGCGATTAACGATCGCGGTGTCTATCCACGACCGGTCCAAGATCCGTTACCTGTATGGATAGGAAGTGGTGGGAATCCGGAATCAGTCATGCGTGCTGGAGTGCTTGGACTTCCGCTTGTGCTCGCCATTATCGGAGGACGACCGCTTCAGTTTGCTCCACTTGTCAAACTATATAAGCGGGCCGCAAAAGAGGCAGGACATGACGTCTCAACATTACCGATTGCCTCACATTCACACGGCTTCATTGATACAGATACAGAGACCGCCGCGGATAAGTTCTTCCCATCCACACAGTATGTGATGAATATGCTCGGTCGTGAGAGAGGGTGGGGCCATTACGATCGCTCATCTTTTGATTATGCACGTAGCTTTGAAGGTGCGTTATATGTCGGTGATTCAGATTACGTCGCTGAAAAAATTATTCATCTGCGCAAAGAAGTCGGCATTACACGCTTTATGCTCCATGTCCCTGTTGGTTCGATGCCACATGACGATGTGATGGGAGCAATTGAACGGTTAGGAAAAGAGGTCGCTCCTCGCGTTCGCGATGAAATAGCAAAGTGGGAAGAAAGCGAGAAGGCGTAGGACGTATGTTTCATTAGAAGTAGGGGGAGGGGTTGAAACTACGTTTATTGAAGTGACGGAAGCCTTTCTTCATAAAGGCGATGAAGGACAAAAGAGGCTCTGAACCGAGAGGAAAAGTCCTTCATAAAGGCGATGAAGGACAATAGCGGTTCAGAACCAGGAGGAACTGTCCTTCATAAAGGTGATGAAGGACAAAAGGGGCTCAGAATCAGGAGGAACTGTCCTTCATGAAGCTGATGAAGGACTAAATAGCCCCGAAAATAGAACTGCACCCCAATTGTTAGACACAACTAACAATTGAGGGGGCAGTTTTTTTATGGATACATATGCTTTTGATGGAAATTTCCACTTCCAAAACCGAACCCGTTAGGTCTCCTTTTTTAGTTTTAGTTGGATACGAGGATGGAGTGCAACAGCAAGAGGGGGATTCAACGTGCTTTGTGGACCTTTAATTGTTTGCCTTTAATCGTTTTATCCTTCATCGCTTCGAGCACCGTTTGGCCTTTACCGTTAAGAATATCAACATAGGTTGCACGTTCTTGAATGGAAATAATGCCAATATCATCGGCGGTTATCGTTGGAATGCTTGTTATCGTGCCGACAAAATCAACCGGCCGTAACTTCTTTTTCTTACCGCCGTTAAAGTAAAGTTTCATAATATCTTTTTCGAGTACATCACTTTTATCCTTTTTAAGGGTTGTTTGAGCTTTCATTTTTTCATTAAATTCGGGCTTTGCTTTTGTGACAGCCTCCTTTGACGGTGCTGGTTGAATACGGATTGGCAAACCGAGAAGCTCTTCAATGTCTTTGATGTATTTTTGTTCGTAATGAGTAACAAGCGTGATCGCTTTTCCAGATTTGCCGGCGCGGCCCGTTCGTCCGATCCGATGAACATAGCTTTCTTTTTCATCAGGGACGTCGTAGTTGATCACTAAGCTAATGTTTTCAATATCAATCCCTCTAGCCGCTACATCTGTTGCGATTAAATAACGAAATGTGCCTCTTTTGAAATCGTTCATGACAGCAAAGCGATCCTCTTGCTTTAGACCACCGTGAATTTTTCGGCAAGAATAATTGGCTCGCTTTAATTGCTGATGCAATTGATCGACTTGTTGCTGTGTTCCACAAAAAATGATGCAGCTATCTGGGTTTTCGACGATCGTGACATCTTGGAGAATGGAAAGTTTCTTTTCTTCCCTGACTTCAATGACGGAGTGATCAATGGTGTTCTTTGTTACTTGAGAGCTTTCAATCTCAATATAGGTCGGCTCTTGCATATACCGTCGACAGAGCACCTTAATTTCTTCAGGTACTGTAGCAGAAAAGAGTGAGGTCACTCTTGATTGCGGTAATTCCTTGATAATCGCTTCAACTTGATCGATAAACCCCATATTTAACATTTCATCAGCTTCATCAATAATCAGGTGCTCAATCTGACCGAGGGCTAATGTTCCTTTTTTTATATGATCAAACACTCGTCCAGGGGTACCGACGACAACATGTGTTTTTTGCTTTAATTCTAACTTTTGTTTTTCAAATGATTGTTTGCCAAAGAGGGCAACAGCGTTCACTCGTTTATACCGTCCGATCGCAATGATGTCTTCTTTCACTTGAGCAGCGAGCTCACGGGTCGGCGTGAGGATTAACGCTTGCGGCTTATTGTTATCCCAATCAACCATGTCGCAAATCGGGATCGCAAACGATGCCGTCTTGCCACTTCCAGTCTGTGATTTGACAATCATGTCTTGCTTTTTAAGAGCGAGTGGAATCACTTTTTGCTGCACTGGCGTAGCGGTCGTGTAGTTTAATTGCTTTAGTGTGCGTTGGATGTCGTGACTAATAGAAAAGTCTTTAAAATTCATAGCAATCCCTCATTTACAATGGTTAGTATGTTTACCTTATATTTCTTCTAATTGAATCGATCTATGTACAAGCGACGAAAGGGGTTTAGATGAACCTCCATATAAATTTCACGTACCGTTTTAAAAATATAGAATTAAATATGGTCAATCATTATTACACTATCATACAGTATAACAAAAAGGTGTCCACCTATGTTACAAACGAACCTTACGATCTTTTTAGCAACCAGTTGTCAACGAACATATGACAATTTTTTTAGGATAGTCAATGCGGTTCCAAACGATTTTAAATTGAAAAAGACCGCTGCATCCTGTCACAGCGGTCTTCAGTGTGCCTGGTTATTAGATCAGTGAGAAGCCTTCTTCCTCTAAATAGTTCATCGCTTCTCGGTATGTGTTGAACGTACCGTCTAAGCGGTCATCATCTGTATAAACATTCCACATGTCTTCTTCTTGCACTAATCGTAGTGTCATCGTGTTCTCATTGATCCAGATCTCTTCTTCATGTAGGTCTTGTTCCGTTGCAGTAAGAGAATCGATCGCCTCTGCTACAATCGTGCGAAGTTCGTCCTCGCTAAAGTTGCGGATATTGACCAATCCTTTTTTATTTGTATCATAGCCGCTCAATTTTCCGGCATAAACAAAGCCATTCCCATTCGGGTGTAGGTGATAGACGACATTTAATACATCGTATGCACTCTCGTTGTAATGAAAATTGACTCGTCCTAATGAGACATCCTTCCTTTCTAGTTCAGGGAAGGATTCAATAATCGCTAATTTTTCTTCAAATGTTAACATAGTACCTCCAGATTACGGTTGTGTAACAATGATCTGTTACGAACCTATTGTACTGATTTCTTTCCGTATAACTTTACCATTCTAAACCGATGATCACAATCGATTTAACTAATCGCTCTTTGTTACTGTTCTTCCATTAACTGTTGAAGCTGCTTGTAAAAGTCCTTGTTGTATGACGTGACCGTATGCACTCTGGCATGTGTAAGTGGGATTAACGCGTTACAGCTACGCGATTCGCAAGCAATATTCTCTTGATCCATACGAACTAAATACTTTTTGCGCTGTTTACATGTCGGACAAGTTGCACGAATGAGTCGCACCGTTGCTCCTTTTGAAAAGGCACCATTCGTCTGATCTTTTGTTTCTTTTGATAACTCTTGAAATAAGACAGCATTCGTAGCGGCACGTCCCGTTCGTTTGATCAGTGTCTCCAGTTTGACGATCGGTTTAGGATTACGGACAGGATTTTTCTTAACGGTAATCGTATCGAATTCATCAATCTCTAATAGGCCATATCCTTTAGGTAGCTCGTCATGACTAATCAATCCTACAGGCGTCATAATATAGGCGTAATCAGCAATCGCATGGTACCCATAGGATGCATCTAAGACATCATCACGCTTAAAATCAGCTCGTGACACCTTGACTTCAATAATGCGTGCTTCTTTTCGTTTAAGGTTTATGCCAAGAGCATCCGCTTTTAACTTCTTCCGTTTTACAAAAAGCTTCACTTCATTGGCACATAAATCTGTCATTTTCCCTTTTAGCCAGTAGAGGGCTTGTGTTTTAAAGTGCTTATGCAGGCTGCTTTCCATCAGTGATGTTCCTTTCCTCTCTCAATCTCTTTCCCATTTTACCAAATATCTCTCATTTATATGATAAAAAGCGTGAAAACATAATAGAGTACGACGATGGATTGACCGAAAAAGACAAATCCCCATAGTGTGGCTGGAATGAATGTTAGCTTTGCTAGGTTTGTCGCATCACCGGCACGAGATGGTTGAATAAGACTAAGGTAGAGGACTGCAAATGAAGTAGACACCGATTGGATGAGGACGATACAAGCGACAAAAAGGGTGAAATGTTCCTTGAGAGCAGATAGCTGATTGTATTCAATGTATAGGCAAAATCCAAGAAAGCCAAATAACCAAAGGATCCCATAAACATTCCGAATCCAGAAAAGAAGGTTAATAATAGCCAGAGTAAATAATCCGTAAAAAATGACAGCGGTTCTGCCGGTTGAAATAAAGTAGAAAGAAATAAAAGCGATCGCTGATGAAAAGGTATAGCCCGCATAACTAACAATGAACTTGCTTAGCCACGAACGAGTCCCTGTTTGAGCCAGACCCTCACTGTTTAAAAATAAGGAAACCGAATAGACTTTTCCGCTTGTAAGCAGTGCTGCAATCGCATGGCCTGATTCATGAATGAGCGTATTAACAGTAGCAAATACCTGCCTAACGATTGGAATATGGGAGACAATGAACGCTCCCACTAAATAAAAGTAGACCTGTTCCAGGTTAATCCCCCCTACCGAAGAACTTGTTACTAGCAAGGATTACACGATCAGAGCATTTCTATAACTCCGGGAACATACATGTACACCCATTGTACAGAAAAGCTTGAAATGACGACTGAATTGTGAGCAAATGTTGACGTTTTATCAACCGTGACGTTATTCACAGATGATTATGATATAAATAAGCTATGATTATTATAATCATACAGTTCGTCATCAGAGATCGTCACAGAGAGGAGGATTCTTTTTGAAAGAACGCTTACTAAAAATAGCCTTGTTTGCCATAGTTTTGCTTGTAGCTGTTGGTTGCAGCGGAAATGGGGAGCAAGAGGCGTTGAGTGATGAGTACGATTTTCCTGATTATGTACTAGAAGCCCATCATCCGGGGGCGATAGATGCTTATCAATATGCCGTTGACCATGGTGATGATTTAGACCATATTCCTTGCTATTGTAATTGTTTTGTTGAACCATTCAACCATGAAAGTGTCAAAGATTGTTTCATTGATAACGAACAAGCCACAGATGAAATGATTGTTTATGATTCGCACGGTGCTGGCTGAGGAATCTGCATCGAGATTGTACTGGATGTACAACAAATGCGAGACGAAGGAAAGCCTCTAACGGAAGTCCGTGATTATATTGACGAGAAATACTCACATTTTGCAGACCCAACACCAACCCCGTATCCACCGGAAGGGGTTTAAAGATTTATAATTTTAAATTGGGTTGTGAGTGTTGAAGGGTAGGAGAGCGAATGGATTCGGAGACTTCCGAAAAAGTAACAGGCAGGAAAATTCAGGAAGAGTAATGGCTCGGCCCTCATGGATTCGCTCTCTTTTTTGAATAAAAAACACAAGATTTTGTGTTCAATGGAACCATTCGTGAATATGATATTAGAAACCAATATGAATAAGTTTGTTTGTACATGAGGATCCTTAATGCTCCTTATTTTTGAAAGCGTTTACAATGCGAACTTCTAGGGAGGAGGATTAAAAATGAGTGTGAAGATGAGTAGGTTGATTGGCTGGATTGCAATTATGCTCGGTATCCTCGGCTTGTTTTTCTTACACTTCTTTTTAGGGACTGTTGCGATTATCGTTGGAATCGTCGGCTTATTTTCAAAGGAAAAAGGATTCGCTCTGTTTGCGATTGCCGTTGGACTTGTAGCGATCTATTTTGGAATGAACTGAATGCATTAAATTTAAGATGAGCAATGAAAAGGGAAGGCCCCGCCTTGCCTTTTCTCATTCTTTCATTTTGACCAATTAGACATTCCAAAAAACTTCATTTACCATCTTTAAAAATAATGTATTGACTCTATCATTGAAAACAAAGAATTCAGTATATAACAAACTATAAACCAAATACATATTAGAATTTCCATGACTATGTTATGGAAAAAGAGCCCAGCGAGGGCTCTTTTCGGGAGTGTTCTCATATGGTGGCCCCGACAAGCAGGAGGGAGTTCCTTAATAATAAGGCGTTACATACGCTGTTCCGACAATGATGAGTAAGATGAACAGCACAACAATTAACGCAAAGTTAAAATCTCTTCTGTGCTTGTGATCACTCATGAAGTTTCACCTCCAATCTTTTGTTAGTATATTTTATGAAGTCATTGTAATCATGTTTGGACGAACTATGTAGGATAATAGTGGTTTTTTAGTACTAAAAAAAGGTAGCCAAAAGGTTGATTCTACCTTTTGACTACCTTAATATCGTCAATCTCTATGTAAATCGTAAACCTATATACGACATCATGATCCATGCGTTGTCTTTTGCTCTGACTCAGAAAAAGTGACCTTTCATACACGAAACAGCTCCTGCTTATGGCTGCTTCCTTCCGGATCTGACCCGTTCGTAGGCGTTTCGTCACAAAAGACTTTTTCCTCAACATCAAATTAAAAGGACTGACCACACATCAAGATACCTTCTATAGGAATTTGACCCTGCTATAGCGGATTGCAGGTTACAAGGCACCGCTACCTCCCCGTCTATTACGATCTGTTTCAACGTTCTATATATATAATACTATGGATGCTGGCAGTCGTAAACGTCAATTATTTGGTAGTGCAGGGGATAGATGGAAACGACAAATTGGGAGGCTTAACCCTCGCGGATCGTTGCTAATAGCCAATTGGTGATTTGCTTTTTTTCACCGTCAGTGAATTGATAATTCGGAGAGTCACAGCCCTCTTCGTAAAGCGAAATTTGTAACACGTCGTTTTCTTGGTTCAAGATCACGAGTGCCTCCGGGTCTTCGATATCTTCGGGCATGTTATCACACATAAAGCGAACAATACAATGTGTCCATTGCTGTACATCGTAACTATCTTTTAGTTGAAAATCTGTCAATGTCATTTCTGTATATTTTTCAAAATTCAAATCGATCAAGTGAATCGCTCCTTAGTATGTTATTCAACTCGTCCATCGTATCACAGTGTTTTTGCTGAAGGGAATAAAGTCTCTTGATTGGGTTCGGGTAGGTAGAAATAGTTATCGTGCATAAACGTTGATATTCCGTTCATTCTAAAGACTAATGACTGTAAAAAGGAGACATAGACCGTGAAGGATTATGAAATCAAACGAATGGTTGTCGATGATGAGTATTATACCGAAGAATTCGTAACGACGGACTTTACTTACAACAATCAAGATTATAGCATTTCCTTTAGCAAAGAGGATCTAGAAACGGTGAATGCATGGATGTTTGAAGATGATAAATCGGTTCCGGCCAACTTATCTGAACGTATGATTGATTCGATTAGAGAAGATGTGAAAAAGAGAATCTAATGAAAATTTTGGCTACTGGTTTTTGGGATCAGTGGCCTTTTTTATCGGAGTGCGCGAGCAATGAGAGTCATTTACAGAATCGCGCCGCCTTTAATTGAAGCGTGAGGGTCAAGGACTTGGAATTTGTTTTGATCCCGCTGCTTTCCATCGTTCCATGCATGATTTGTCCACGTAGAGAATAGCTATTAACAAGGCTAATGTAGTGACAAGTCATCTTTGTTAGGGGGATTGTTATGGTTGAAGCGATTTTACAGTTATTTATCAGTCAGGAGCAAGCTCAATCGATTTTATCCAATCCATTGATCGAATTTATTTTTATGGTGTTGTTTGTAACTTTTATCGTAGCTGTCATCATTCACTTTACCTTGTATAGGAAATTGAGACGAGTACGGAATTTTATTAATGACACTCATTCTCTGGATATTGACCCAGTTAACCGGTTTCAAGCAGAGTATGAGCAAAAAAGTCAGCAAGAATCGGTAAAAGTTGAAACCTTTGTCCAAAATAAATTTTCAAGTTGGCGAATGTTTAATCTACCGATTGTGAGTATTATTAAAATGGTGCAGATGACCGTTTCTGTTTTTATTTTAGTCGGGGTGTTAGGGACATTCATTGGACTGGCAATGTCGCTCGGAAGTATTAATGCTACAGGCGATCAACTCGTAGAAAATGTCGCACTCGTTCTCGCGGGAATTGATGTTGCGTTCTATACGAGTATCACGGGTATGGGGTTATCATTACTGATGACGGTGATCACGAAAGTAGCGAATACCGAATATATGTTAACCGACATCATGCTCAAAACCGAATCTCATTTAGAGGAAAACGAACAAGATGGAATGGCACGCTTGATTACTGTGTCCGAAACGATTAACGCATCGATCGTTGAGCTTCGTGAAACGAATCAGGAATCGTTACAAAACATTGTCCAATCGTTTGACGGTTTTAAGGAATATACGGCTGGTTTGCAGCAATCGGCAAAGGACTTAGCGAAGTTTAATGACGGTTTAACTGAAAACTTAAAAGATTTCACGGTCATTTTTAACCGGATGAAAGAAGTGACGAACGGTTTTGATCAAGGAGTTAAGAAGCTAAATAAAAACTTTGAGCAGTTATTTGCTTATTTTTATAACATGGATCAGCGAAATGAACGAATGGCAAGTGCTTTTACGGAAACGTATAGGAAGATAGACGAATTAACAACGTCACAGAAAGAAACGATGAACCAATTCCAGACAGCTGTTGTTGATTGGAAAAACTATTTTGCCTCCATTAGTGAGAAGCAGGAATCGATTCATGGCTCATTTGTGCGAGCGACTGCACAAAGTGAGAATCTTGTATCGATGATGAAAACGAATAACGAACAGTTTGCGCGAATTTTTGGAGGCGATTTAAGCTCGAAGCTGAGCGGGATTTCAACGCATTTAAGAGGGCTGAAGAACGACTTCGATAAACTCGGAAATTCGATTGTTCGCCTGCCTGAGGCACTAGAAACGATTCATACCGCTCAAGAAGAATATAAAAGTCTCTTGTCAGGTCGACTTGAAGAGCTTCAGCAATTTAATCAAGAGTTCCATGATCATTTACGGGCTCACGCCAGAGAATCGCAATCGTTTGAAAAGCATTTAAATGCTGCCTCTCGTTCCTATGAGCAAGTGGGCGTTAAGAATCATCAAATGCTTACTGAAATCAACCGTACGATTGCAGATATGAAAGATTCATTTAACCACCGCGAAAATCAGATTGAATCAAGCGTGTCCGTGCTAAAAGACACCCTCTCAAGGTATGTTAGCAGTTTAGAGGGAACCCTGGGTGACCGCCTCGATAAGGTGAGTCGCAACATCGGTGGTTATGTTGTCGATATTAACGACGCGATGAAAAAAGAATTTAAGCAAATCGGAGAAATTACAGAAGATCAACAGCAAAGAAGCGCTCGTTTTATGCAACAGACGATCAGTGAATTAAGTCAAGAAATTCACACGTTAAATCGTCAACTCCAGTCGCTCTCTCAAGGGGCGATGAGTCAACCAACGAGAGTAAGGGTTGGAAGCAATGATTAAGAAGTATAAAAAACTATTCCATGGTGAACAAGAGGAAGGACACTTTTGGCCATCATTTACGGATTTATTAACAGCGCTTCTTTTATGTTTTATTTTAATTTTTATTATCATGATGGTGATCAAATCGTTTCAGATTGAAGAGATGAATCGGACGATTGATCAAATCATGGGGGTTAGAGTCGATTTAATTAATGACTTGAATGATGAATTTAGTGATTCAACGTTAAATGTTGAAATTGATGAGGAGACTGGTGCTCTGATCTTTGATACGGACATTTTGTTTGCGTTTGATGAAACGGTGTTAAAGCCTGAGGCGTTTACGTTTTTAGATGAATTTGTACCCGCTTATTTAGATGTCCTCTTAGAAAGCGGCTATGAAGAGTATATTTCAGAAATTATTATCGAAGGTCATGCGGACAGAATTGGTGACTATCTATACAATCTCGAGCTGTCGCAAGAGCGAGCATTTAGTGTCGCAGAATATGTGCTCAGCGATGATTTTCCTTATCAGAACATCCAAGCACATTTGAAAGATAAGCTAACCGTCAACGGTCGATCCTATACAGATGGTCGTACGGATGTAGAGGGTAACTATAGCAACCAAGAATCTCGACGAGTCGAATTTAAATTCCGTTTAAAGGACGAAGAGATATTAGAAAAAACCCATGAGCTGTTAAATGGAGCATAAGAGTTTGATATGGACTCACCTAATCATCTTGAATGATTGGGTGATTTGCCTTTTAAAATGTAATGCAAAGGTGATTTTATTTATTTTTGAAAATTTTCCTTGCAAAGTAGCCACCAATCAGATACAATTTTATTTAACAAATAAAAATTAATAGCGATAGACTTCTTATCCAGAGTGGTGGAGGGACTGGCCCTTTGAAACCCGGCAACCATTAAATCAAGTCATTGATTTGAACGGTGCTAATTCCTGCAAGGATTGACTTCCTTGGGAGATGAGAGGATCGTATACATATACGATAACCTCTCTACATTCATTAGAGAGGTTTTTCTTATACTATCAGAATTTATTAGCGTTAGGACGATAGTATAACGTCAACTAAGGTTTTCGCCATCGGTTGATGAAAAGCCAAGTTTTTGTATATGGAAAGAAGGTTTATCGCTCGAAAAGGAGCGAGTAAAATGGAAAAAGCAGTATTTGCAGCAGGTTGTTTTTGGGGTGTTGAAGCATTTTTTGAAGAGGTTCGTGGCGTAGAAGAAACAAGAGTCGGTTATACAGGTGGCGATGTAGAGCACCCTTCTTATGAAGAAGTGAAATCAGGTCAAACCGGTCATGCAGAAGCGATTGAGATTTGGTATAATCCGTGGAAAATTTCATATGCAGAACTAGTGGATAAATTTTTTGAATGTCATAATCCAACAACACGTAATCGTCAAGGAATTGATGTCGGCACACAATACCGTTCGGCGATCTTCTTTCAAAACCTTCAGCAACTAGAAGTAGCGGTGAAGAAGAAAGCTGAATTAAACCGTACGAGTCCAAAGCTGATTGTCACAGAAGTTGCACCAGCCAAACCATTCTATCAAGCTGAGGAATATCATCAGAAGTATTTCCAGAAAAACGGGACGTTGGCTTGCGGGATTTAAAACATTCTCGGGTGCCAGGCACCTTAAAAGGGGTGCCTGGCACCGTTTCGTGTTTTACCCTCGATTATAGGCGCGAATCTTTCGAAGTGCGGAGCGATCATTTAACTCCATAAACATATCGATGGTAGGCTCTAAATTTGCTTCTATGATCCATATATCCCCTTTTGGGTCAACGCCTACATCTAACCCGATACCTCGGTATTCAGGGTAGTAATCTTGTATGCTCTGAACGTTTTTTACAGAAGCCTTGTTCATTTCTTCGATCAGTTTACACTTATCGTCTACTACTATATTTGATTGTTCGATAGCTGTTTCAAGATTTAATACTTGTTTAGCTACATTCGTAACCGCAAATCCGCTTGCTGCTACTTTAGCTGCTACGCCAGTTACCATCCAATCATCAGATTCTTTTTTCCGCTGCACCATAACCCTTAGATCGAATGGACATTCGTTAATTGTCGCAAGTGGTATATATTGTTGGATGATGTGACACTTGCCATTTAAATACGAGTTTGAAAGATAGGTATAGGCTTCTTCTCTATTACAAAACACTTTTTTCTTTTGTTCCATATGAAGCTTGATTTTTCCATCGTTCATGCAAGAGATCTTCGCAACTTTCCTCCCATATTTTCCGTAGCTTGGTTTCACGATAACTTCTCCATATTTATCAAGCATCTTCCATAGAGATTTTTTTGAAAACAGTTTTGTCTTTGGTAGGTGTTGACGTACTTTTTTCTTCTGTTTCATCAATGTATACTTTCTCCATTTGCCTACGTATCGTTCATATTCTGTATCCAATGAATTGATAGAAAGCTTTGATTCGGCCATAGTATCCTCTCCTAAAAACAGAAAGTCTGTATTTATAAGTTATGAAATTTTTCTCAATATGCTTGTTTATCCCCCTAAGAGTGACCTAGTTCTTTTCAAAATAGGTATTTTCCATCTTCCATCTATCTATACAAAATAACCTGATTTGAATATAAAAATAAAAAAGGAGGGATTGCTGTTGAATAGAGGTGACCTACTGCCTATTAGACGGCTTCTTGAAATGCAGAAAATGGACAGTCTTGTGGAACTGCTGGATCAAGGAGTTGAAAAGGATGAGTTACGAGCCCAATTTGAGAGGACGGTTTTGGAAGGTGATCCTCATTATCAAAGGTTAATGAAGATTAAAAGTCATCAAACAAAGTTGGGGCATGATACGAGCCGTCTTGACCAGGTGTTGGCTAAGGTGCGTGAATACGCTTATAACAATCCGAAAAACAAAACGATTTATAAGCTTTTACACGAATCTTAAAGCCAAGGATAAACAGGGATTGACTTAAAGAAAAGAAGAAAAGAAGAAAAGGGGAGAGAACAATGGGTAAAAAGAACTGTTCAATTGCAAGTCATAATGCCATTCCGACGGTTGAACAACCGTGTGATGGCACAGAACGAACGTACTTTGAAGATTTCACGGAAAATCATAATAAGGTATCACTTCATGTTGTAAGTTCTACACCGCCTCCATGTACGATGTTTCTTTTTATCGAAACAGATGAGGACCCCACTCCAGAACCAATACCTGTTCTTGTTCATGAGCCAATTGGCTTTGGGGAGATCAGCATCGTTGCTGAAAATGTAAGAAGAATTGCAGTGAGATGTGAAGGGGATGAGACAGCACTTTGTACGGGCTTCATATTCTTTGAGAAAACATTTTGTATTTGTTGTCCGTAAAAAGAAGAAACAAACATTTATAAAGGAGCGATTATGATGGGAGTTCGTGAACCAAAATGTTTTACGGATACGACTATTTTAGGAGCAACGATAGCCCAGCCTTGTGATGGAACGGAAAGAACGTACTTCAAAAACCTTACTACCAATCATAATAAATCATTGGTCGCTATATTTAATCTTAGTGAATGTGATATTGTTGCAATGATTGAAACCGACGACGAAGTAATTGAAAGAAGGTTAACGCCTGAGCTCTTAGAAGACACGATCCAGGTAGAAAACTTACGACGAATAACAGTTCGTTGTGAGGGAGAGAAAGGTTTAGATTGTTTTGGGTTTATTAGCATTCAGCACACGTTCTGTATTTGTTGCCCGTGAGAAGAGATGGTGCCAGGCACCTCGGTGCCTGGCACCATGAATGATTTGCGATTAATCACAAATCTTTGAGGTGAGTTTTTTGTAAAAACCGAAAACATCGGCACCCTTAACGAATGAGAGTTCGTGCGATCCGCCCTTCGTTGTGATCTCGACTTTATTCGTAAAAGAAAGCGTGCCACTTTTTTGGATAGCAATTTCTTCGATTTTGCTATACGGGATTGTGACAACAGCGGTCGCCTTAGATACAAAGCTCTTATCAACAAACAAAATCCGCTTATCCGTTAAGGCAACGAAATCAATGACTAATCCGTACGTTTGTTCCAACTGCTCTCCAGGGATTAAGTATTCCTGTATTTGATCGATATGCTTTTCTTGATTGTCACGTGATTTGAAAAATGACATCCACTCACATCCTTTCCATGATAAGTATACTCCAATTCGGGTTCTTGGTGCCAGGCACCCTACAGGGGGTGCCTGGCACCAAGAATGACAATACATACTTTGGAGAACATAAGTAACATTAATCACAGAAGGGAGTGATACGGGTGTCGAGTTCTAATAAAAAACAGCAAAAAGCAGTATTTCGTGATAATCAAGATGTAATGCCAGATGGGCCTCCTCCAGCTGGTAGAGAAGATCGCAGTGATAAGATGGGCACGTTAAATTCAGAAGAAATTCGCTTTAAGAATGCTGATCATATTTATGATGAGTATTAACAGGTGCCTGACCCACGGCGCAGTAACGCGTTAACGTACCGGGGGTCAGGCACCCATTTTTAAAAATTTGTTGACATTTTCCATTCCTTCATTGATAATGTTAGTAACTTAATAACTGGTACCTTTAATTCAGTCCCGTGAGGCTGACAAGGTAGGTCGTTACAGATAGGGGATTCGTGTATCTTTTTTGAGGCCTTATCTAACTATGTATACGTATCTAGGTTTCTTGTCAGCAAAAAAGGTTGATAAGAAGCCTTTTTTGTTTGCACAAAACCACCCATCGTAACGAAAGCTTCAAACTCCATGGTGCCAGGAATCTAAAATCATTGGAGGAATTGGCATGAAACAAACAGTTGATCGTGATTACGCATTACAACCAGTACCACAAACGGCGAGACAAGGGTTTTGGAAGATGTTCGCCGTTATGCTAGGACTAACATTTTTCTCAGCAAGTATGTGGTCGGGAGGGAGTCTCGGTGCAGGGCTAACCTTTACGCAGTTTATCCTTATTGTTATCCTCGGGAACTTGATACTCGGACTCTATACAGGGACATTAGGTTATATCGCTGCGAAAACTGGTTTATCGACACACCTTTTAGCACGCTACGCTTTCGGTGAAAAAGGTTCGTATGTCGCATCGTTTATGTTAGGCGCAACACAGGTCGGTTGGTTTGGTGTCGGGGTGGCGATGTTTGCTTTTCCTGTACAACGAGTAACTGGCATTGATACGTATGTTTTGATTGCGATTGCTGGTGTGTTAATGACAGCAACGGCTTATCTGGGAATGAAAGCATTAACGGTGTTAAGTATCATCGCTGTCCCATCGATTGCGATCCTCGGTAGTCTCTCGACGTATGAAGCTGCAAATACAGTTGGTGGATTAGGCGGCTTACTTGAGTACCAACCCGCTGAAAGCATGGCATTAGCTGTGGCATTAACGATTTGTATCGGTTCATTTATTAGTGCGGGGACATTAACACCTGACTTTGCTCGGTTTGCGAAAACGAAGAAAACCGGATTCTTCACAACGGTCATCGCATTTTTTATCGGAAATTCATTAATGTTTCTTTTCGGAGCAGTTGGTGCGATTGCCACGGGTGAATCTGATATCTCTGAAGTGATGTTTTTACAAGGCTTAATCATCCCAGCGATTATCATCCTCGGTCTGAATATTTGGACGACGAATGATAATGCACTCTATGCATCAGGTCTAGGTTTTTCACACATTACAAAAATCTCAAAAAGCAAAGTTGTCATTTTTAACGGTATTGTCGGAACGGTATTAGCGATGTGGTTGTACAATAACTTTGTCGATTGGTTAACGTTCCTAGGTTCAACATTACCACCGATTGGCGCGATTATTTTGGCAGATTACTTTATCATCCGTCGTGGAAAAGAATTAAAAGAAAGTGCCATTGAAGTTGTGAACTGGATGGCATTAGCAGCATGGGGGATCGGAGTCCTGACTGCAACCTTTGTTCCTGGGATTGCACCATTAAATGCGCTTGTCGGTTCGGCAGTGGCCTATATCGTTCTCACTTATATCAAAAAACGTAACAAGCATGAAGAAATAATGACTGAAGAGAGAAAGGTGAGCTAAATGTTAATAAAAAACGCGAAATTAAGAGGTCGGAACGGTCTATGGCAAATCTTAATCAAAAACAATCAATTTGAAACAATCGCTGAAACGGTGGAAGGGTATGAAGGAGAGGTGCTCGATGTGGAAGGAAGTCTTGTCCTTCCACCCTTCGTTGAGCCACATATTCATCTCGACACAACGCTAACAGCTGGTGAGCCTGAGTGGAACAAAAGTGGAACGCTGTTTGAAGGGATTCAACGTTGGTCGGAGCGTAAAGAGTCATTAACGAAGGAAGACGTTAAAGCCCGTGCGAAAAAAGCTTTAACTTGGCAAATCGCTCAAGGGATCCAGCATGTTCGAACTCATGTAGACGTGACGGACCCATCATTAATTGCATTAGAAGCGTTATTAGAAGTAAAAGAAGAAGTGTCAGCCAATCTCGATTTACAGCTCGTGGCTTTTCCTCAAGAAGGGATCCTGTCGTACCCAAATGGGGAAGAATTACTTGAAGAATCACTACGAATGGGGGCTGACGTCGTTGGGGGGATTCCGCACTTTGAATTCACGCGTGAGTATGGCGTCGAGTCGATGAAAAAAGCATTCGCACTAGCTGAAAAATATGATCGTCTCATTGATATACATTGCGATGAAATTGATGACGAACAATCTCGCTTTGTCGAGGTTGTTGCCGCCGAAGCCTACCGTCTCGGGATGGGAGAGCGTGTCACAGCTAGTCATACAACCGCGATGCATTCATACAATGATGCATATACATCAAAGCTCTTCCGCCTATTAAAATTGTCAAACATTAATTTTGTCGCTAATCCACTTGTTAACATTCACTTGCAAGGTCGCTTTGACTCGTACCCAAAACGCCGTGGAGTGACGCGCGTGAAAGAATTACAAGAAGCAGGAATTAACGTATGCTTTGGACATGATGATATTTTTGACCCTTGGTACCCGCTCGGAACAGGAAACATGCTACAAGTACTCCATATGGGCATCCATGTGTGTCAATTGTTAGGGTATGACCAGATCGTAAATTCAATTGACTTGATAACGAAAAACAGTGCAAAAACATTACACATTGACGATCAGTATGGCATTGAAGAAGGAAAGCCTGCGAACTTCATTGTTCTTAACGCTTGCGATGAATATGATGCGATTCGTCGCCAAGCACCTGTCCGTTACTCTGTACGTAATGGTAGAATCATCTCTGAAACAAAACCAAGTGAAACATACGTCCATTTAAATGAAGAAAAACAACAAGTGACTTTTAAAAAATAAGATCGTCTAATGAGGTTCGGTGTTGATGCCGGACCTTATTTCATTATTCATTCAATTCCTTATCATTAAAAAAGAAAGCTGTTCACTCCACCTTTTGGTAGATTTAGAAGGTGACTAGGTTAAAAATGTAGAATAATAAACATATCAAAAAGAGGAACGGGGAAGAGTGGAGATATGGAGACGATCACGGACATAGCGGTAAGAGAAGAAGAGATTGACCAATTAGGGCATGTGAATAACAAGGTATATGTCAGTTATTTTGAAAGTGGACGCGGACAATGGTTTAGTAAAGCGGGGCTTTCATTTGATGACATGTCCGAGAAGAAGATTGGTACCGTCGTTGTAAGGCTTGATATTAATTTCAAGAAAGAAGCGAGATTAGGAGAACACCTAAGAGTAAAGACAACCCCGATTAAAATGGGGAATAGGAGCTTTGAATTTAAACAGGTCATATTAAATGAATCGGATGAAGTCATCACAGAAGCGAAAGTGATTACTGTCATGTTTGATCTAGCAACGAGGAAAAGTACAGTAGTTGCAGATGAAATTAAACAACATATTCCTAGCGGAAGTGAGAACTAGGAATAAGAGACTTGTGAACAAACTACTATCAGTCTTAATAAAGAAATAAATATTTTAGCATGTCAAAAAAGCAGTTCCTAAAACAAAATAGGGACTGCTTTTATTTTTAATTCACATTTGAATTTTAGGTATGGCAAACGTTACATCGGATGCATATGGTATATCAAGTGATATATATCAACTGATATGGAAAAGGAGTGTTACAGTATGTCACCAAAGAAAAAATTCTCCGAGGATGAGGTCGTTGAGGCAGCCTTTGAAATCGCTAAAAAGGAAGGGATTGAAAATATTACGATTAGAAAAGTCGCTGATCAGTTAGGGAGCTCAATTGCCCCCATTTACGTTAACTTTGTTGATGTTGACGATCTTAAAAGGGCAGTTGTAAAAAAGATTGTTCAGCTAAGTGAGGATATGATACATGAACAACATTCTGAAAATTCATTTCGAGATATTGGTATTGCTAGTCTAAAGTTTGCTGAAGAATACCCAGTTCTATTCAAAGAATTTGCGATGAAGCCGAACGATTATATGCAAGAATATGATCAAGAAATGGGTGATTATCTTATCACTCATATGAAAAGCACACCTGAACTACAAGTGTTTTCAGACGAAGAACTAAAAATGATTTTATTTAAGATGAGGGCCTTTCAACTAGGACTGACGATGATGGTTGCCAACCGATCAGTTCCAGAGGAGTTTGACTTGGAGCAGATGATTGCCTTTTCAGATGATGTTGCTGAAGATGTGGTGAGCGCTGCTCATTTACGTAAGCAAAAGAGTAAACACGAAAATTGACTGGATCTGATAAAACGCATGTAAACAGGGGGGATTGGGTTGGGCAAAATAGATGAATCGTTTCTCGATCAAACCGTTGTCCAAATGACTAGCAAAAGAAACAACTTTGGTGCTGTACTTTGTGTGGAACAAGGGGATGACTTTTCCTGGATAGGTGCAGATGGGAATTTAAATGAGGATGATCAGTACTTTATTGCGAGTGTTACAAAATTATATGTGACGGCTATTGTATTACTCCTAAAAGAAAAAGGACAGTTGCAATTAGATGATCCCATCAGTAACTATTTATCTGAGAAGGTTATCGATGGAATCCATGTACGAAAAGGAGTTGATTACTCAAATGAGATTAAGATCAAACATTTGATCTCTAACACATCAGGCATCCCCGATTATTTCGCATATAAGCAAACCAATGGAAAAACAGTGGCTTCAGAGCTTTTCAAGGGCCATGACAGGAGCTGGTCATTTGAGGAAACATTGACTCTTGTAAAGGAATTAGAGCCTAAATTTAAACCAGGTCAAAAAGGGAAAGTCAATTATTCTGATACAAACTATCAACTCCTAGGTAGAATGATTGAAAACATTACCGGTATGAGCATCGCAGACGCCTTTCGAATATATATCTTTGAGGAACTTAACCTAACAAAAACATATGTGTATGAAAATGTAAATGATATAAATTTGGCTCCTCTTCACTATAAATCCAAGGTGATTCACATTCAGAAATATATCTCTTCGATTTCTTCAGAAGGAGGTATTGTATCGACCGCGAAAGAAACAATGATTTTTTTAAGGGCTTTTTTTGAGGGCTGTTTTTTTTCCGAAAGAACAGGTAGAAGAGCTCAAGCAATGGAATTTTCTCTTATTGCCAGGTCAATTTTACTATGGCATTGGCTTAGAAAAGTTATGGGTACCTAGAATCATCTCACCACTAAAGCCAATTAAGGAAGTAATAGGTTTTTGGGGGCAATCTGGCGCTTTTGCCTTCTACAACCCTGAACGTGACTTATACTTCACCGGCACAATAAACCAGCTCAGCGGACTGGGACATAGCGCTGCATATCGTGCGATGATAAACATCATTAAAAAGCTCTCTTAACTGGTGCCAGGCACCCTTGTTTGGGTGCCTGGCACCAAAAACACAAAACAAATTGAATTATGCACCGCTCTTTTCTATTACTTATTTGTATGGTATATATAGGTATAATAGAGAAATTTTAGAGGATTGGAAGTAGAGGTGTAGTTATGAAATTAGGTGAACTTACGATTGGACAAGTCTTTGAAACAAAATCTTATAAACTAACAAAAGATGATATTATGCGCTTTGCGAGTGAGTTTGATCCTCAATATATGCATTTGGATGAGGAAAAAGCAGAAAATGGGAGATTTAACGGAATTATAGCTTCTGGGATCCATACGTTAGCGATTTCCTTCAAACTTATGGTTGAACAAGGGGTTTATGGTGATGATGTGGTTGCAGGAACAGGGATGAATAACATTAAATTTTTCAAGCCTGTGTACCCTAATGATGAATTGCATTCGGTAGGTGAAGTGATTGATAAGAAAGAAAAGACAGAAGAAACTGGGATCCTGACAATGTTATTATCAACGTATAATAACAGGAAAGAAAAAGTCTTTGAAGGTGAATTGTCAGTACTCATTAGACGCTAACAACAACATGGTGCCAGGCACCCTATCAAGGGTGCCTGGCACCATGTTTTAGATCGGAAACGATAGAAGAGACCATATGCAACGAATCCCATTCGCCTTCGGAAATAAAAGTGATTGGGTATTTTTTTCGAAAGATGCTTTTATCGATCTCTTCAATAGAGAGTCCTTGTTCATACAGTCTTTCCACTTCCCCATAAAGGTTTTCAAGATAGTCTAACTTTTGCTTCATCATTGCTTTTCCATCCTCAATATATCCAGCATGGCAGCAAAAACGGAACTAAAGTCATAGCGGAGAAGGGTTCGGATTGAGTTCACCATTTGCGGAAAGGATTCACTTCTCATCATCACTTTTGTCTTTGGGGTCACAAATAAATCACCTGAAAATAGCCTGCCAGATTCCTCATGGAATAAAGAAATATGGTCATCTGAATGTCCTGGTGTATAAATCACCTTCCATTCATAGTTTCGAGATCGAATGTTATCTTCAAGTGGCAGTGCTTTAAACGATTGTCGTATCCCCCAAATGTCTTGACGATATTTCGGGTATGTACATGGCTCCGCACATCGATCAACTCCCTTTGGATGAATATAGAGTGGAACATCGCGGTTTTCTTGGATCCAAGAAGCATTGCCAGCATGGTCTTCATGACTATGAGTTAATGCTACGAAGTCAAACGAAAGCTCTTTATATACTGGAATTAAATCTGATTCAATACTCTGGGCTCCAGTATCAACTAACATGCCATCAACCAAGAAAGAAAAAACTTTTCTTCTCCCTTCAAAATTCATTTGAATACATGTTACACCTTCTTTTTCAAGTTGTTGAACCAATCGACTCACTCTCCCTACCAATTTATTCGTTTTAAAATTTACAATATTTAGATTTTGCTATATAGAATAACTTGTGCACAAAGAGTCAGTATTCTGTATAGATTACCTGTTAATGAAATGAGGATCATTTACATTTACTGGTTAACAATGAGAAGACTCGCACCTTTAAAAGCCTGTTACGACTTCCGTAGTCTTATGTTTGAATGGTGGATTTATTAAGCACATAGGGAAGAAACTTATGAGTGATTTATGTTAGAGTTTAATAGTTCATACTTTTTCGAAACGAAGATTTCAGATAGAGTATTTGTATTCTCATCTCATAACAGTCATCAATAGGAGGGGAACTAGAACATGGTCACTGAACAACGACAGAAAATACCACACAAACTAATAATATCAATCATTTTAATATCGACGTTTCTGTTTACGTTCAATCAATTCTTATTAATTACCGCCTTTCCGACGATCATGCAGGAGTTTTCGATTAATGCGACACAAGTGCAATGGTTGACGACTTCTTTTTTGTTAACGACGATCGTCTTCATACCAATGTCTGGCTATTTAACGTCTAGGTTCTCATCAAGAGCACTCGTGCTTTTCTCATTAGCTTGCTTGGTGTCAGGCACCATAGTCGGCATTTTTGCCTCGACCTTTATGCTATTAATTTTATCAAGGGTGATTCAAGCGATTGGGGCGGGGATTATGCTCCCTCTCGTCCAAACGATCTTGTTAGCTGTTTTTCCAAAAGAAAAACAAGGATTTGCGATGGGGTTGTTAGGTTGCGTGATTAATGTCGCACCAGCTTCAGCCCCTTCAATTGCTGGCATCGTGATTGATCTTTACAATTGGACAGCATTATTTTGGATTATGCTGTCCTTATCAGTCGTGGCCTTAGTGTTTGCTTATCTGTTTATGAAAAATGTTACTGAGCAACAGGCAGCGAAGTTAGATCCTTTGTCACTATGCTTATCAGGGATAGGCTTTACTAGTATTCTCTTTGGAATGAGTAACATCAGTGTCCTCGGGTTTACCCATTGGAGTGTGTTAGCATCGCTAGCGATCGGGGGAATGATGTTAGCGACCTTTATTAAGCGACAGTTGAATTTACAGTTTCCGGTGCTCAACTTACGTATTTTTAAAAAGATGGCGTTTCTAATCTCAACGGCCTTAATTTTCATTAATATCATGCTCTTATTATCAATGGAAACGATCCTACCGATGTTCTCTCAAGATGTCCTAGGTACAAGTGCATTTCTTTCTGGGTTTTTATTGGTGCCTGGCACCATCATCCTATCAATTGTGTCACTGATTTCAGGTCATTTGTTCGATCAATATGGTGGAAGGATCCTAGCAATGGGTGGATTCTCATCCATCCTCGTTTCAACGATATTGTTCAGTACGATCGGGATGGAAAGCTCTCCTTACATGATTATGATTTACTTTTGCTTCTTCATGTTCGGGACTGGTTTAACATTGATGCCACTCGTCTCAATTGGAGTTGAGAGTCTAAGCACAGCAGAAATTCCTCATGGGGCTGCGATTGTCAATACCGTTCGTCAGTTCGGAATGGCATTCGGAATTGTTTTCTTGACGACAATCATCAGCGTAACAACGAATCAGATGGAAGCTCCTTATGAAGTAGCTGCATTCTGGGGAACGAGATATGCGTTTTATGTCATGATCGCATGTTCATTACTTGGGATTTGTTTGTCATTTTTAGTTAAGGGAAAACAGCGATTAACTGTAAAAGAAGATAGAGGCGAGGTTGTCAATGGTTGATACCGAGTGACAGTACTTGCGCTTCTCTATTTTTGAGGTGATTTAAAAAGGTGTCTGATCTTGTACAAAAGTCAGGCACCTTTTTCTATGAGATTGGCAGTAGACCCCACTAAAATAGATGCCGGTTTTGCTATATACTTTTTATGTTGAGAAAAGGTTAAGATGTTAAACTTGGGAGGCCGTGATGGATGAATAACTTCTTATATAGTTTATTACTTTGCGGGTATTTATTTATTATGATTGGCTGTTCTTCTGAATCAACTGAGGTAGCGCTTACGGAAGAAGGGGCGGAGCCGATCGTCCTTGAATCGGATGAAGGAATCTCTACATCCATTTTAAGTGATATTGCAAAATTTCTGAGAGAACATCATCGTTTAGAGGACGTTGAAGCGTTAATTGGTACAGCACGATCAATTGATGATTTGTTTTATACATTTGAAGATGACTATGGCTATTATTCGTTTAGTAGTATCGATGGACTCGAGGACGCTATTATTAATGAAATCAATATCGAATTGAAGGATACTGAGAAGCTACATTATGAAGAAGCCTTTCATTTACTTGGGTTTGACATTGAGTTAGGGGATGAAATCGAATCTGAAAATTTCGGTTCTGAAGGGTATGTCCTCTATGATGTGATTGGAGAAGATGCAGACGTTGTTTTGGTGGAAAGGTTTGTTGGTACAGGGGCACAATTTCTATCAGTGAGTACAGACGTCTGGTATGGAGAAAATAAAGGATATCTAGCAATTGTGAGTGATCTAGAGGGTTATGTGACCCATATTTCATTATATTATGAAGAGGATGTTGTTGAACAAGGCTTGGGTAGTAATAATTTTGATACAGCGCTCTTTACACCAGAGATCGCTGTTCATACCTTAATCGGTCAAAATATTCGAATTGGTGATCCAGCAGAATATTTATTATCAGTTTCTCCTGAAGCCTATTCTGGATACAGTTCAGAGAGTTTTTTCCTATCAAATGATTTGTATGGCCACACTACCGAACATATCATTACATCTTTAACGGTGCGATTAGATGCAAATCCAATAACTTTGGATGAAGCAGAGGTGATCATGGAATCAATCTTGCCGGTGGATGTGAATATGGTAGATTACGAAGAAGAATCCCCTTATATTAGGTATCAGTTTGAAAGCCCGAGTTTACCTGAACCTTCGACGATAAATGTTAAAATAGGATATTATGGAGAACACGTTAGCGTCATAGGTTTTACTAGTGATGTAGGGACGACGATGTATTTTAATTAATCGAGTATAATTTACTTTATGTACGATAAAAGGGGCCTAATCCATAGGTTATAGATGAGAAGCTTGTTTGAAGGGACGGTTTTTATGCGCTATAGCAATAAAACAATGGAGGAACTAGAAGATATAGAAGTGGAGCTCCTTGAAATGGAGTACAATGGTGAACATCATGCTGTTAATTACAATCTCATCCAATTGTATGAATCGATGTATAAGTCTGTTCGAAAAAGGGCTCAGCATACAAGGGATCATGAGGATTTGGGTGCTGTTGACTATGTAAAGCATAAGCTTGTGAATCGTCTTATTAAGTATGGAACGTACTTAAAAATAGGGACGGAGAAGAGTGATTATGATGCGAAGAAGACGTTGAAGAAAGTGTTGACGTTTGACGCAAAAAATCCGATTGTACATTATCGTTTAGGATTTATAGCATACAAGGAAAACGTGTTTCATGATGCATGTTTATACTTTAAGCAAGCGATTGAGTTTCAAGAACTTGAGCAGAGCCACAACTGGCAATTGAACGATTTGCAACTGCACCGAGCTCACTTGTATCTAGTCAACAGTTCTTTATTTGTTGCACACGAAGCAAACGAGAAGCTGAAAAAATTACCTCTTTTAGAAGAGACAACAATGAAACAATATGAAATCTCACCACTTTATAATGTCATTAATGAAAATGATACTTATTTAAAAAGTCATGCTTTCGTAAAATTTATGAATGAAGGGGAAGAGCATTGTTCAAAAGAAGAGTGTGACAATTTATATGAGTTGGATAGCATCGATAACCGTCTTATCCTTTATTTTTCGGATCGAGAATGTGGGTTACGGTACAATATGAAAAGGGAAATCGTGAATCCATCTGATGCTTATTTGTTGAAGGATATGTTAAGATCAAAAAAATCCTCCCTCCTTGTAGATGATCTACTGGAGCACTTTACTAAAGATATCGTTTCTAAAAATACGTTCATTAAACGAATAAGTCGATTACGTAAGTTGCTCAAACAGTTTGGTGTGCCTGAAGTGATAGAGAATGATCGCTCAAGTGAGCAGACGGCGTATTTTTATAATGGCGCCGTGCCTTTTGTGATGATGGAACGAGTCGAGGACGCGCTCGATTGATCTAGAATGAGATCGGAACTTTCGAAGTGATTTATTGTAGTGCCAGTACAAAAAAGTATTGGCACTTTTTTAATGACATGGCTGTCACCGCTTGTTTGGTTTAATGAAGGTACACAAACGAGAGGGAGATGGTTACACATGAAAGCCAAAACATGGTCAGCATTATTTAATCGCCAAGGATTTGAAGTTGCGGAAGTTAAGAACGGGGTATTCGACTGTAAATCTGAGTCAGCTGAAAACATCGAGTTTTTACTAGAATCATTAGACAACGGGAAAATCGCTTATCGCTACCATTCATTCATTTTATCGATAGAAAGTGCACCAATCACAGAAGGTGAGTGGTTGAAGTTAGTAGACTTTGAGAATCGAGGGCATGCTGGTTTTTACTTTCGTGCAGACTGTGAGATTCCAAGGGTGTTTGAACTAGATACGCACATTTCTGGTATCGTTAGACAATTGAATCGACTTGGTTTGTATACGAACGGAAGTTGTGATGGGCATGGTACAAGACACGCTCTTGTTATGATAAAAAGAGATGAGGACGTGGAGACCTCAAAGAACGTTTTACTTGCTGCTGGTATAAATAGAATTGTCACGAGAGGACGAAATATGAGATTACTAATAACTGAACGAGCGCAGCTTCTTGATGTAGCGGAAAAGCTTCAGTTGATTGAGAAAGGTTGGTTAAAAGAAGGTAGTAGTTATATCCGAGAACAGTTTTTTTATCACTCACTAGAGGAGTTGTTGTCGATCGATGGGGAGAGTGGGAATGAGGAAGGTGTTCGTAGTTATGTGTTGGATCAGCTTCGTGATGTTGTTGATCACGTCACTGTCGATCAATATGGAAATATCCTAGCACAAAAAACGTATCGTAATGGCAATGGCCCAACGATGTTGTTAAATGCTCATTTGGATACTGTAGAAAGTTTCATACCAGGGCGAGTCCTTCAAAAAGATGGAGCTATTTGGTCTAGTAGTGAAGGAATTCTAGGGGCGGATGACAGAGCCGGCGTAGCCGTTGTATTAGAAATGGCAAAACGTCTTGATGCATCTGATTTTAGAGGGAAAGTCAAGTTTATCTTCACTGTAAAAGAAGAGGTGGGATTAGTAGGTGCTAGAGCTGTCAATGAGTACTTTCTTTGGGATGTGGATGCGGCAATTGTTGTAGACCGGAGAGGTGCTGGGGATATTGTTACATCGTGCGGAGGGCAAATTCCTTTCTGTCATGAAGCATACGGAGAGTTTATAGAAGGAGTCGCCATGTCTCAAGGATTACAGGGATGGAAAACAACGAGTGGTGGTAGCAGTGATACACGAATTTGGGCAGAACACGGTATACACAGCGTTTATTTATCAGCAGGTTATCAAAATGAGCATACAGATATGGAAACTTTAGATGTGACTGCTAGTTATCGTACGTTAAACCTATTAGAAGGAGTTTTTGCACAAGGAAGAGAATTGCAGCGAATCGTGAATCGATTGAGAAGGTTGAATCGAAGAGCAAGGGCGATTTAAACGTGTAACACCAGAGCCAATGACGGTTTAAGTGGCTGCGTCCTAACAAGAGAAGATCAGAAAAACACAACAATGGGGTTGTCCAATTGTTGTGTTTTTTGATAGGAAATAAGATTTAAATTTCACCAGTGATTGCTCATAATCATCTATAGATTAGCGTTTAAAAACATGTTGCCCAATCACCACGGTGGTTTCTCTTGTATCTAACCAGCGGCTTGTGGCTATGTCTGGATTGTAGAAGAATAAAGAATCCTCTGACATATCTCGATCATTAGTTAACGCTTCTTCTACAGCTTCCATTGATTCTTCATCAGCTGGTTTATAAACTTGTCCATTCATAACTGGTTCAAATTGTCTTGGCTCATAAATGACTTCTTCAATGGTGTCGGGAAATTCAGAGCTTTCTACTCGATTTAAGACAACATCAGCGACCGCGACTTTTCCTTCGAATGGTTCAGTTTGTGCTTCAGCTCTGACAATTCTAGCTAAAAGATCTAATTCCTCTTCCGTAAGGTCATGGTCATTAGTATCGGCTTTCACTTCTATTGAAGAGCTTTTTACTTCTGGTCTTGGCTGTTGGACTTCGTTGCTTTTATGTATGTTTAGCTGCTGACCGACGATGATAAGGTCAAGGTCAGTAACTTGTGGGTTAGCTTCTGCTAATTCTGTTACTGTTAAGTCATGATTGTGCGCGATTTCAGACATCGTGTCTCCTTCTTGCACAGTATAGGCTAGCGTTGGAGTAACAAAACATAGAGTTGCTAGTAATGTTACGATAAATGATATTTTATTCATAAAATATGCCTCCTAGTAGATATAGTTTTTAATCGCTTTATCTACTCTATCTCTATGAAAGGCAAAACTAGAATAGTACAAAAAATTTAATAGTAAAAATTTTCAAAAAATGGCGGGTTGCTAGATTTGGCGGATGAACCACTTTGTAGTAGCCGCTGAATATGTAAATACATTCCGGTAGCAAACAAATGAGTTTTGTTAAGTTGAAAGAAGAAATGCCACCACAATGGTATCGGAAGGCGAATAAGTTGATGTAGCTGATCATTAAATAGAGGTAAAGGTGAGGGAAGAGGGAAGCAAGGCACCACGATGTCGACTTATCCAGGAGTGAGTGGTGCCAAAATCTTTTAAGCAAACTTCAGCCGGCAACTAGACTGCATCGCAATTAGTTCATAATATCTTTTTTCAATTTTTCAACCGCGCACTCTCCTTTTCAAGTATTGGTCGCACCTCTTGAAAAAGCTCCCTTCGTAGGGTTTTAGTTAAATTATACCAAAAAGACGGAAGCAGTAGACGTGAAATGTCAGATGATGAGGACTTGTAAAGGGGGTCAAATTCGTGAACGTGCTTATATGAGTTGATGGATAATGAAGAAGAAATCTACAATGTTCTGTGGAATAAGATTTTTCGAGAAGTGACTTACACAAACAAAAGGAGTGATCTGTAATGAGTAACAAGTATAACGTATTTGTATACGGGACGTTAAGACAAAATGAAGGGAATTCACACTTTTTATCAGACGCCAAGTGTCTAGCACAACAGGCTTGGACATACGGAAGCTTATACGACACGGGATTCGGCTACCCGGCAATGGTGCGAGATCGTCGAGGGAAAGTCTACGGCGAGGTATATGAGGTCAATGACGACCAACTCCAGCAACTCAATTGGTTAGAAGGGTACGTAGGAGAGGGTGAGGATAACCATTATCACCGTGTATCACAGACGATATATACGGATTATGGGGAAAAACAAGCATTTGTGTACGTGTACGACGACGAAAAAGCAAAACGACTGCCGAAAATCGATAGTGGAGATTGGAAATGTCACCACTACTTAGACCAAGATCAATGGCTCTACTTTGCCTATGGATCATGTATGGATGACGAAAGGTTTTATCAAGCGGGAGTTGCTGAACAATTTGAAGATGTGATTGGCTGTGGGGTTCTAGAAAACTACCAATTAGCTTATACAAAAGAAAGCTTTGACGGCGGGAGAGCCGATCTCGTTGAATCATCAAACAGATGGGTAGAAGGGAAAGTTTATAAAATTAACGAGGAAGCTCTTACGTATCTATTTAAACGCGAAGGTGTCAACGCCAATGTCTATCGCCCAGCCTTCATAACTATCAAAATCAATGGGGTTACCTACGAGAATGTACTCACATTTCTGGTGATCAACAAACAAGACGAAATTGCCCCGCCAGACCACTATGCTAGAGAAATTCTCCGAGGAGCAAAGGGTTTTGTTAGCGAAAGCTATTATCAGATGCTAGTGAAGGATTTATATCGGAAGTTTAAGAAGAGGATGTTGATTGAGTGAAATAGACAATAGATCATTCCCCTCAACCAATCATAAAAGGAACCTTATAAACGATTTAACAGAACTGGAATTAGTCACTGAATTTGATGATATTTTGTAATTATGATAACGAACAGTGCCTGGCACTGTTCGTAAGGATAACTACCCAAAACGATAAAAAAACTTTTGAGCTAATAATGTTCAAAAGGTTTTTTCATTGCTCTAAATGCCAATTTAATAATAAGCAATGTTGGTAGCAGGTGAAAGGCAAAATCGAGTTGTCGTCAGACTATTAGCATTGGTAATATTTCATTTATATGGTAAATTATATCTAGGTATCATACAATTTTACTAGTATAGAATATTTATAGATTAGAAAGGTGGTAAACTGACTTGCCCAAATTCTTCGATAATTTTCTGTCAAAACAAGACCAACAGAGTTTATCTAAATTCTCAAGAAAAGCAAAAGGTGAATTATCAAAACTACCAGTCATTTCTGCCGTTGGGGATGCAATACAAGGAGCTTCCGGATTAGCTGTTCTTCAAGAAAATTTGAAACAAGACCCGAACAATCCTAAGAACTGGCTTTATTATTATGAAGCACATATGATGTACCGGAAAATGAATGGTGGTGCAAATGTTGGAAGAGTGGTCATTAATCCAGTTGGTTTCATTGTAGGAAAAGGTGTATCAACAAGCCTTAATACTTTGGATGATGAATATGAAAAGTTTGATCCAAAGAAATGCATTGGCATGACAATCGCACTAGTCATGAAGAAAATAAAAAAAGATCAGCAAAAGGTTAGGCCAATTGACCTCGTTTTATTAGCGAAAGCCTTATCCTATTCATCTGCTCACGCCACTGCCAAAAGTAAGACAAAACTACTTAATAAGGCAATCAAATATATGACGATTGCGATTGAACTTGAAAAAGACAAACAAAGGCAAGCTGAATACTTCTTTTACTTATCCCAATTTTATAATCAATCAGGAAGAGAGCGTATGCAGTTAAGATCATTGAATATATCGAGAAAATTAGGGTTTCAACCTGCTGATAAAGAAATAAAATCAATTCTAAAAAAACGAACACAAAATCAAGAAGAAAAAAGAAAAATTGACCAAAATACTAGCTATGTTCCTTACCAAACGTTCCTTTTTACATATAACCCAGATTTAGATTCCCGTGCCGGTAATACGTGGAATCACGTAAAAGAACAACAAACAAAAAAATTCTCTGAAACTGGTAAGAGACTAGGTAACTTTTTAGACAAACACTTGAAATAAAAAGGGAGTTGCAACTACTATGGCCATTGATTTAGATGTTTTTGAAGCACTTGACTTGAATCAGCAACTAGATGTGGATACAAACGATCTGCAAACATATGAGCTGTCTAATGGCGTCTATTCCATTGATGATACAGATCATGATCTTGTTTTAGATAACCTTGACAAGACTTTATATAGTGATTCACAGTTGGAACATTTACAAGCTGACTTGGATCAAAACACGACCTTAACTCAATTTGAAATTAAAGATGGTATGTATAATCATGATACAAATTCCGATTATATCGATGAAACGCTTAAGCCGGAAATTGATGGTCATGTTGAAAAAATTGATACAGTGAATTCAGATTTAGAAGGTACTGTCCATCCTGAGACTGGTGTTCCATACGAAAGTAATACGGTACAACTAGCAGATGGAACATTCGTGGAAGGGGTTTTCCCTGTATTTGATTCAGCCTTTGATGCGATCATCCCGGCAGAACATTTTGAATCTAGTCCTTATACTCATGCGCAGATCGCCAATGAGCAATTAGCAGCAGCTGTTGCACAAGACCCTAGCTATGAGTCGCAATTTAACGACATGCAGCTTGAACAAATACAAGATGGTGAAACACCCGATGGTTATACATGGCACCATCATGAAGAACTCGGAAAAATGCAATTGGTTGAAACAGAGCCTCATGAACAATCAGCTCATACAGGCGGCATGAGCTTATGGGGTGGAGGATATGAAGATTGATAAGGGGGATTTATGGTGGAAAATGTAATCTGGAAATATAGTAAAGGCAAGGTGGATGAATCAACACTTTCTGAAATCGAACGATACTTTAATGTCTCGTTCCCTAGCTTCTATAAAGAAATCGTAAGAGAATATAATGGGGCAAGACCAAGACCGAATGCCTTTCATACCATTGATGGGAAAGAAGTAAGAATTCGTTCGTTCTTACCGATTGGTAAAGATTACACTGATAATATTGTTAATGTTAACAAACGTTTAAAAGATAAACTACCACAACAATTAATTGCTTTTGCCAATGATGATTTCGGTAACTACTTCTGCTTTGACTTTAAAGATGAAAAAGAAATTACTATCGTTTTTTGGGAACATGAAAATTCAGAACTCTTCCAATTGGAGAGGGATGGTTTTCTGGCGTTATTAGGGAGTGTAAGGTAAATACAATTTATCATTAGGATTATGCCCTGGTTTCGATACTAATACTAAGTTGATTTGATAATAATATTTAATGAAATTTGTATGACAACAAGCGTATGAAGCAGTGATCACATAAGGATTGTAATAATATAGGGATTTGAAAATCATTACATAAATTTACATAAAGCATACATGCAAAAAGGGTGTGAAAATTATGAAAGCAAGTGAAACAAATCTTCAATCAATTATTGAAGGTACTAAACAGTATATTATACCAATGTTTCAACGTACATATAGTTGGAATGAGAAACAATGGAAACAACTTTGGGAGGATATTCTAGACTTAATTGAAGACGAACAAAGCACATCCCATTTTATTGGTTCAATAGTTTCTATTCCGGTTAATGCAAATACACACGGTGTTCAACAGTTCTTGGTTATTGATGGCCAGCAAAGAATGACTACATTACTTATTTTACTTGCCGCAATAAGAGATACTGCAGAGAAACAGGTGGATAAAAATCTGTCTGATGAGATACATCATACATTGCTAATAAATGGTTTTAAATCGGGAGAGGAAAAATATAAGTTCCTTCCAACTCAAGTTGATAAAGAACATTTTAAAAGAATATTAAATAAGGAACCATTGGATGGTATAAAGGATTCATTAATTGTTAAAGCGTATGAATATTTTGTCAAAAAGTTAAATGAAGTCGCTGAAAGTTTAACTACAATAAAAAATACTCTTACTACGAACCTTGCTATAGTAAGTATTGTTCTATCTACGGAGGACAATCCTTATCTAGTTTTTGAAAGTTTAAATGCTAAAGGTCAACCTTTAACACAGGCCGACTTAATCAGAAATTATTTGTTTATGAGGATTCCTGCAGATGATCAGGATGATTATTATAACCGTTATTGGTTGCCAATCCAGGAAGAGTTGGGAGAATACTTGACTGAATTTGTTCGGCATTTTCTCCTGGGTATAAATATTAATGTGAAGAAAAATGATGTTTACGTTAAATTTAAAGAAAAGATAGATGGACAGGATGTAAAGGAATTTTTAAAGAAAATTGCAAATCTCGCGAGTTACTATGCTAAGTTACTCTACCCAGATAAAGAGGATAATAAAGATATCAGGAACCTATTAAAAAGGATTAATGATTTTGAAGCCAAGACAGCATATCCTTTTTTATTGTACATCTATCATGATTATAAAAAGGGTAAGTATGATGAAAAGCAATTCCGTAACATTTTGACTATTATTGAAAATTTCTTAGTAAGACGTTTTGTTTGTAATGTTGATTCTAAAGCATTAAACAAAATTTTTGCATCTCTATACAATCAAATTAGTACTCATGAATCTGAGGATTCTCTTTCTGAACTTATGGGCTATTTACAGAATCGAGGTTATCCAAAAGATCCAGAGGTGAAATCTTCCTTAAAAGAAAACCATCTATATGGACAGGGAGATCGTCGCAAAAAAGGAGCATTCATATTAAAAATAATTGAAAATTCCTATTCTCATAAAGAAAAAGCAAATCTATCAAAAGCTACAATTGAGCATATTATGCCTCAAACGTTAACTGAAAAATGGATTGAAGAGTTAGGTGAGAATGCGGAGTATGTACATTCTGTTTATTTACATACTTTAGGAAATCTTACACTTTCTGCATATAATACAGAATTATCAAATGAGCCATTTAGCGTAAAAAGAAAATATTATAAGGATAGTAATATCTTTCTTAATAAAAAAATAAGTGAATTTGAAAAATGGAATCAAATAAATATTGAAGAACGTGCAAACGTGCTAATAAATAAGTTTCTGGAAATATGGCCCTATTTCGGAAAACCGGAAAATGAAATGAAGAAAGTAACTGGAAGTTCACCCAGGTTGTTAATAATTCATCAACAGTCTTATCCTGTTAACACGTGGCGAGAAGTGATGGAAAAAACAATCATGGCGATATATGAGCAAGATATTAAAAAATATAAAAAACTAATGGAGAAAAATTCAGGATTTTTATCAATGGATGGTATAGAAATGAGAGCAGCAAAAAAATTACCAAATGGGCACTACCTGGAAGCTAATCTTAGTGCAAAAGCAATTTATAACTTTTGCTTAAAAATATTTGAAGAAGCCGGTTATAATAGAGATGATTGGCAAGTTGAAATTGAACATAAATAAAATACGATACAAAAGGGCATGATGATGTTTATATCATGTCCTTCGTTTGTTTTGTTGTTTTAATCATGCACTATGCATGTCAACTTTTGTCATGATAAGATTCATGTAGAGGAAATATATCCCATAATTTACTTTAGGTTGAATTAAACATCTTAATAGAAAGAGTGATGGTATGTCAGATCGTTTAATCCGGCTCGTTCGAATCATCGTACTTATTCAATCAAACCCTGGTATTACAGCGAAACAGTTATCTGAGAAATGTGATACAACCAACCGAACTATCTATCGTGATTTGGAGATGTTAAGTGCCGCTCACATTCCGATTACGAATGAAGGCTATGGAAAAGGGTATGTGTACCTTCGATCAAATCAGTCACTTAATTCCACCTGATTTTTATACAGCCTATGAAAAAGTCATGGCCACTCATCAAAAGGAAAAGAAGGATCTACAAACCGTCTTGGAGCAAATGGTGTCAGTAATCCAAATGGGGACACCTGCGTATCAAGAGGAAAAAAGTAACTTTTTATCACCAGTGATTCAAGCGATTGTTCATGCAAAGTCTCTTGAAGTAACCTATCATACACAAAGTCGCAATGTCACAACGACAAGTGTTCTTGACCCTTATTATCTCATTCCTCGCGATCATCGCTTTTATTTGATTGCTTTTTGTCGTGAGAAAAATAAGTTTCTTACGTTTAGAATGAGCCGCTTCCTTGATGTCAAACAAACAGGTGAAACATTCGAGAAGAAAGAGCTGAATTTTAAAGACTATTTTAACCATACGTGGTCGATTATCAAAGGGAGCGACAAGATTCACTTTAAGGTGTTGTTTAACAAAAATATCGCACGCTACATAAAAGAAGAGGAGCTGTTTGTGAAGCCTAAGTTAACCGAAAGAGAAGATGGAAGCCAATTATTTGAAGTAACGTTAAACCATGACAGAGAGTTCCTACAATGGGTGATGCAGTACGGCACGGATGCAGAAATCATTGAGCCAGTCGAATTTCGCGAAAGAAATGAGAGAGATGCTTAAGAATTGGTTAGGGATGTATGAACAAGAAAATCTGTAAAAAATAGGACGGAAGAAACGTTTGTTCGCTGACAATAAGGTGTCACTTCTACTTGTTATCCTGTATTTGTAAATAACATTCATAGGGGGATAACAAAATGAAAAAATTATCTTTGTTTTTCATTTCCATTGCAGCAGCGGCAATGACAGTAACAGGTTGTGGTGGAGAAACGACAATCGAGGAAGTAGATAGCACTCAGGCAAGTGAGCAAACAGAAGTGAATTGGTTAGATGGTAAGGAGCAATTAACGACAGAAGATGAAATGATCGAAAACTTTGTTGGCGACTTCTTCAGTGCTGATGCCGGTGTGCGAGAGCAAGCCATTGAAAATTACATTCACCCTGAGGTTCAACCGTTATTTTTATTAATGAGCGGATTTTCAGCTGAAGGTGACATTCCAACGATTGATATGGACCAGTTTGCTATTATTGAAACGATCGAGCATGAAGAAGATGGTGAAGTAGGAATAGCTAACACTGACAAGACAACAAACAGAAGAAGAGAAAATTCAGGAAACGATCTTCTTTGTCTACGAAGATAAAATCGGCTGGTTCTTTGACCCGACAGCAGAAGACGAAGAAATGCGTGACACCTATCATGAATTTAGAGCACTACTAAGTGCAGAAGTGCCACCAGAAGACATCCTTGTCACATTCGAACCAGAACAAGATGCACAAGCTAAAAGCTCAGAGCAAAAAGAAAATGAAATTGGAACACGAGCAAATCCATTAGTCATTGGGGAAAGAATCACATTAAATTACTATGACCTCTTCTATGGGAATGTCGAATTAGAAATGGAACTACTAGAGGTCATGAGCGGCGAAGAAGCATGGAACATTGTCCGTGAAGCAAATCAATTTAACGAAGCACCAGGTGAAGGTCAAGAATATATCCTAGCTAGATATTTTGTAAAAATAAATGAGGTCGAAGAAGAGCCATATGACCTTACGCATGCTCAATTTGATGCAGTTAGTACGACAGGAAACACGTATGATGACTTCATTTCAGTCTCTGGATTAGAGCCTGACCTACGAAACGAAATGTACACTGGAGCAGAACGCGAAGGCTTTACGTACTTCCTTGTTGAAAAAGACGACGAAGACCCACTTGTAGCGTTCAAACGTAGAAGTGATGTTGAAGTTTGGTTTAAGATGAGGGATTGAGATAGTTGGGATTATTCAATCTGTATGATAAAAAAAGAAGAAGCGGGTTATCCGTACTTTTTTTGTAATACCATCCCAGCCAATTTGAAATAGTAAAGACTGACCTTACTTAAATGATTATTTGGAGGTGTATGATGGGGAATCATAAGTGGTACCTTTCAACTTGGTTTATTAGTATATGGTTTGCTTTATCATTCTTGATTGTTCCTCTAATTATAGGTGTAGCATTATTAATTATGCAGATAATTGAAAATAAAAAAGTAAAAGAAGAGTGGGAAGAAAGTGGTTTTGGAGATGTTGTAAAGGCAAGGCAGCAACATGATAATTTAATAAAGAAGAATGAGAAGATACAGAGGGATATAAATTCCAACGAATTAAAACTAAACAAATTGAAGGATGAAATTAAAGAGAAAAAAGGCGAAATTATTATCTTAGATGAAGAAATTCTTAACCAATCATTTGGCTTTTATGAACCAAAGTATGGGTTTGAAAATTCGGAGGAATATAAAAATCAACTTGATAAAATTAGAGAAAAACAAAAAACGATGGCTTCCAATAAAAAAGCAACAAATCATTCAAATAACTGGACAGTAGATGGTAGTAAAAAGAAAGGTGAGGCTCTTAACAATGATAATATAAAAATGGTTGTTAGAGCATTCAATAATGAATGTGATGCCGCCATAGTAAAAGTAAAATTTAATAATGTAGATACTATAGAGAAGAGAATTAGAAATGCTTACAAGCAACTAAATAAATTGAATAAAAAGAACAAAATTGAAATTAAACCAGAGTATTTAAGGTTAAAACTAGATGAGTTATACCTTTCATATGAATACCAGGTTAAGAAAGAGGAAGAGAAGGAAGAACAAAGAAGACTGAAAGAGCAGATTAAAGAAGAGAAGCGTGTGCAAATGGAAATTGAGCGTGAAAAGAAAAAGCTTGAAAAAGATGAACAACATTTTAATAATGCTATTGAACAATATAAGATGAAGCTAGAAAATGCTGACGAGGAAATGAAAACAGAGATTGAGACTAAAATTCATGAGATTAAAGAAAAGTTAGCATATATCCATGAGGAGAAACAAGCAGTTGATTATAGAGAGCAAAATGCTAAAGCAGGCTATGTATATATCATTTCAAATATTGGGTCATTCGGTGAAAACATTTTCAAGATAGGAATGACACGTCGACTAGAGCCATTAGACCGTGTTAATGAGCTAGGAAATGCTTCTGTCCCATTTGGTTTTGATGTTCATGCAATGATTTTTTCCGAAGATGCACCAAAATTAGAAAATGCACTTCATAAGGCGTTTGAATATGCTCAAGTAAACAAAGTAAACCCGAGAAAAGAGTTCTTTAATGTAACACTTGACGAAATCGCTAAAACTGTAAAAGAAAACCACAATAAAACAGTTGAATTTACCAAATTGGCAGAAGCAGAAGAATACAGAAAGTCGCTTAAGATTAACAATTCAGAGCAAACTGAAAGAATGCAGTTGATCTAACAAAAACAATTTTATAGCTTCCATTTCAGATTGTTTCGATACAACAGCTGAGGACTAAGAATATATCCTAGCTAGATATTTTGTGAAAGTCCATGAGGTCGAAAGAGCCATATGACTTTACGCATGCTCAGTTTCATTCAGTTAGTACTACTGAAAACACGTATGATGACTTCATTTCATTATCTGGATTAGAGCCTACCTACGAAACGTAATGTACGCTGGAGCAAAACGCGAAGGCTTTACGTACTTCCTTGTTGACAAAGACGACGAAGATCCACTCATAGCGTTTCAAAGCAGAAGTGATGCTGAAGTTTGGTTTAAGGTGAGGGATTGAGACATTTGCTATAGGTTAATGCGCAAAATGAAAGTAAAGATAAGGATATGTTAAAAGCAGGGGATCCCCTGCTTTTTTTTACCAGTTAAACGCAATTCATATTTTTGAGTGCTTACATTTTCGTCAATTTTAGATCCATAAGTTTCCTTTGATACCCTTCGTATATTGGGAAACAAAGCGTCTCATAAGGCGTTGTTAGAGATGTTTCAAATGTGGGCACTGGGCCAAATGATGTCCGATAACCTGGCTTAAAATAAGAGTCAGGTCTTTTTCTTGTCTAAATTAGCCATCATTTGTATATTATTGTTACAATAGAAATAAATGTACTGGTGTTGGGGAGGTTCTTATTTCCCTGTATAAATAGATTCGGTTAAAGTCTAACAGAGATGTAGGTAAGAAGAGTGAATCGAGGTTCGCTCCGACACATTTCATTAAACCAAAGTTGAAAAGAGGTGAACGGATGCTTCCAGAAGGAGTTTATGAAGAAATCATTACAGACAGGTTGAAAGCTGAACTTGAACAGGTTGAAAATGTTGATATTAGAAAGGAAAAGCTGGATGTTGAAGAAGCCAGAAAGATGTTAGCTTCTTATATTTCTTCTATAACAAGAAGAGCGCTAAATTATGTAAGGGACGATGTAAAAGATGACAAGGAAGCATTATTTAAACAACTGGAAACATGTAACGAGATTATCACGGTGTTAAGTGAACGTTTGGACGATGAGGAATTCGAGTCGTTACAGATTGCTGAGGAAGGAGAAGTATTAACTTCGATTTACTCAAAGTGGAACCATTCAAGAAGTTTAAAGCAAGAAAAAGTTATCAAACCAGTCACACCACTATCAGAAAGCTCTTTATTTACAGGCTCACATCATGAACCAAACATGTTAGGAGAATTACAGAAAGAAATTCAAACGTCTGACAAAATAGATATGCTGGTTTCTTTTATTAAATGGAGTGGGCTCCGTTGCATTATTGAACAGCTTCGTGACTTCACTGAAAATGGGGGGGAACTTCGTGTTATTACAACTTCATATATGGAAGCTTCTGATTATAAAGCCATTCTTGAGTTAAGTCAGTTAGAAAATACTGAGGTGAAAATCTCGTATGATGTCGATAGGACAAGATTACATGCAAAAGCATACATGTTTAAGCGAAATACAGGATTCACTACTGCATACATAGGTTCATCTAACTTGTCAAATCCAGCACTGACATCAGGGTTAGAATGGAATTTAAAGGTCACTGAAAAAGATTCATTTGATATCATTAAAAAGTTTGATGCGACGTTTGATAGTTACTGGAATGACGGTGAATTTGTGTTGTTTAATAACAAGGAAGAGAAGGATTTAAAACGGCTCAAAACAGCGTTAAACAAGTCCAAGGATAACGAAAATAATGGCCCTGCCGTATTGTTTGATATTCAACCATACTACTATCAAAAAGAGATTTTAGAGCGTTTACAAGCAGAACGAGAAGTATTTGGCAGGTATAAAAACCTTTTAGTCGCTGCCACAGGTGTCGGCAAAACTGTCATTTCTGCTTTTGATTACAAGCGGTTTATCCAGGTACATGGCCGACGACCTAGGCTGTTGTTCGTTGCCCATCGGGAAGAAATTTTGAAACAAAGTAGAGATACTTTTCGCTCTATCCTTAGGGATTTCAATTTTGGTGATTTATTTGTTGCTGGCTACACCCCGTCTTCATTAGATCATTTGTTTGTTAGTATCCAAAGCTTTAATAGCTCTAAATTATACGAGAAAACATCAACCGACTTTTATGATTTCATAATTGTTGATGAATTCCACCATGCAGCTGCAAAGTCTTATCAAAAGCTTTTAACGCATTATACACCTAAAGTGTTGCTTGGACTAACAGCGACACCAGAGCGAATGGATGGAAAAGATGTTTTAGAATACTTTGATGATACAATTGCAGCAGAAATGAGATTAACCGATGCGATTGATCAGAAGCTATTATCTCCATTTCAATATTTTTGTGTCACAGATACAGTGGATTTATCAAAGCTAAAATGGAGTCGAAAAGGGTATGACATACGGGAATTAGAAAACGTTTATACGTCAAACAAACTACGAAGCAATCAAATTATTAAAGGGCTAAAGAAGTATGTGACTGATATCGATGAGGTTAAAGGCTTAGGTTTCTGTGTCAGTATTGAACATGCAAAATATATGGCTAATTTCTTCAATGAATCTAACATCCCTTCAATTGCCTTATATGGTGAGAGTGATCGTAAAACAAGGGAAGAATCAAAAAGTAAGCTAGTAAATGGGGACCTCTCATTTATTTTCGTTGTTGATTTATATAATGAAGGGGTTGATATTCCTGAAGTCAATACAATTCTATTTTTACGTCCAACAGAAAGTCTCACTGTATTCCTTCAGCAATTAGGAAGGGGTCTCAGACTCTCTGAAGGGAAAGAATGTCTTACCGTTTTAGACTTTGTTGGTCAAGCGCATAAAAATTATAATTTTGAAGATAAGTTTCGTAGCCTCATTGGCAGAACAAAACATTCCGTAAAGCATTATGTGGAAAATGGTTTCTTTAACCTTCCAAAAGGCTGCTTTATTCAATTAGAAAAGCAAGCGAAAGATTATATTCTAAGAAACATCAATGAAACGAAGAACTCAAGGAAAAACCTTGTAAGTAAGATGAAATACTTTGAAGAAGATACCGGCTTATCATTAACACTAGCTAATTTCTTACAACATTATCATTTATCACTTTATGATTTTTATGGAAAAAATGGTGATCGTTCTTTTATGCAGATGAAAGTTGAAGCAGGAATAAAAGATGATTTTGAGTTTAAAAATGAAAAAGTAATCAAAAAGCGGATTCCAAACTTCTTTCATATAGATTCGAGCACTTTTCTTACGTACTTAATTGACTACTTGAACGGTAACAAAGGCAGCAGTAAAAATGATCAGATCATGGAAGCAATGTTTTACTATTCCTTTTACCAAAAGGCACCAGAAAAAGAAGGGTATAAATCATTGGCAGAAGGTATTGGAGCAATGCTAGAAACAAATGAAGTTCGAGAGGAATTAAAGCAAATTTTGCAATACAACTATTCAACGATTACCTTTGTTGAAAAGGAAAATGATTTTACGTTTGACTGTCCCTTAAAAGTACATAGCTACTACTCTAAGACACAAGTACTGGCTGCGTTCGAATATTACAATGAGAAGCAAAGTCCTACTTTTCGAGAAGGGGTTAAATATTTTGAGGACAAGGATCTTGATATTTTCTTTATCACGTTAAATAAATCTGAGAAAGATTTCTCTCCTTCAACATTGTATGATGACTATGCAATCAATGAACGCTTATTTCATTGGCAAACGCAAAGCCGTGTCGCCGAAGGAAGCAAAACAGCGAAGCGATATATTCATCATAAGAAAAACGGCCATACGATCGCCTTATTTGTCAGAGAGTATAACAAAGAAAACGGATATACTTCACCGTTTATATTTTTAGGGACAGCAGAATATGTAAAGCACTCGGGAAGCAAACCAATGAGCTTTGTCTGGAAGTTGAAAGAGGAAATGCCACCACACATGGTGCAAAAGGCGAATAAAGTGATGTAAATCAATGGCTAGCGGAATGAATGACTCAATCAACATATACCATCATTGTCCATAGTTAGAAGACGAAAGTCGAAATTTAATTATTGATCTTAACAATGCAACGCGCTATCCTTTTATATCAAAATACCAGGAGGTACCTATGACCTGTCCATTCTGTCAATTAGATAGCAACATCATCATCTATTCAAACGACCTAGCACTAGCCACCTATGACCTCTATCCAGTGAACAAAGGGCACATCTTAATCATACCAAAAAGGCATGTTGCCGACTTTTTTGATACAACGTTAGAGGAAAGAGAGGCTATCAATGAGTTGTTAGAGAAGTGTAAAGAGCTGTTGGGTGAGAAGTATCGCCCAGATGGATTTAATGTAGGTATTAACTGTGGTGAAGCTGCGGGTCAGACAGTCTTTCATGTACATGTCCATCTGATTCCCCGTTTTCATGGAGATATGGATAACCCGCGAGGCGGGGTTCGGGGTGTGATCCCTGATAAAAGAATCTATTAATGTTTGAAGCCTTTCGATGTTTTCGTCGAAAGGCTTTTTAGACATTTTCTTGTCAGTTCTTGTCATGATAAACTAGAGGGAACAGGAAATGTTTGGGAGGGACAGACGTTTATGCCATTATACAATAAATTAGTTCGTGATAAAATTCCTGAAGTGATTGAGGAAGCTGGCAAGCTGTGTCGTACGAGAATTTTAGATGATAACGAGTACATAAAAGAATTACAGGCAAAGAGCCGTGAAGAGTTAGAAGAGTATATGAGCGAAAGTGATGACAAGAAGGCTGTTGAGGAACTTGCTGATTTGTTAGAGGTCATGCATGCGCTAGCAGCTGTTCATGGTTTTTCAATGGCTGAAATTGAAAAGATCAGAGCGGAGAAGGCTGAAAAGCGTGGAGGCTTTCAGGATAAGGTGTTCCTGATTGATGTTGAAGATGACTAAAGTGAAGCTATTAACTGAAGCACTCATTGATGAAATTGTGCCTGCTATGGAGACGGCTTCATCGATTTATATTTTGACCTCGTTTGCGATGAAATCAGGTGTCGAACGTTTAGCTCCGTCGTTGAAACGTGCAGTTGAACGTGGGGCTGAGGTGAAAGTGTGCACTGGAGATTATCTGTATGTCACGCAACCACAAGCCTTACAAGCTTTAATTGATGTTGATGAAAGCATCGAGGTTCGGTTATGGAAAAGCAATGGGAAATCCTTTCACCCGAAAGCGTATTTATTTCAAAGATCGGATGAGGTAGGTCTTTTAATTGTTGGATCATCGAACCTCTCGCGTTCGGCACTCACTCATGGTGTCGAGTGGAACCTTGCGATGGAGTCTACGGTTGCACCTGCTACATTTGAAGATGCACTGGATCAGTTTATGAAGGTCTTCTACCATGAGCAAACGATACCAGTGAACGAGGAGACGATTGCGACCTATCAATCCGCATATGAAAGAATGCATCAGCAAAACCCTAATTTGGCTAAAACATGGACGGAAACAGAAGAACTCGAGTTAATGCTCCCGAAAGTCGAGCATGGGCAAGCTGAGGCTGTTTATGAAAAGAGGGATTCGTATGAGCCGCTTTCACCACGACCGGCACAACGACAAGCACTAGATGCTCTTCGTACAACGGTGGAAGAAGGCTATGATAAAGCGATGGTCGTGATGGCAACAGGATTGGGGAAAACATACTTAGCTGGCTTTTTTGCTCAAGACTACAAACGCGTCTTATTTGTTGCCCACCGTGAAGAAATTTTAAGACAAGCTCAAGAGTCTTTTAAACACATTATGCCTGAACGCTCATTTGGGATTTATAACGGAAGAGAAAAGGAAGGACAAGCCGATTGTGTGTTTGCCTCGATCTTTACGTTAGCCAATCAACAGCATCTTCATCAATTTGCTAAGGATCGGTTTGACCTCATCGTTATTGATGAATTTCATCATGCGGCAGCGAAAACCTATCAGCGTGTGCTCGATTATTTTGAACCATCCTTTTTGTTAGGAATTACCGCGACACCAGATCGGATGGATGGAAAAGACGTCTATGGCATTTGTGGTGGAAATGTTGCCTTTCAGCTCCATTTTATTGAGGCCATTCAACGACAGTGGTTAGCGCCATTCCATTATTATGGCGTCTATGATGAAACAGACTATTCACAAGTGACCTGGCTCGGAAATCGCTATGATGTGGAAGAGCTGTTAGCTGTGCAATTAAGAGAAGAGATGGCCGAAAAGGTGTTTCGTGCATGGCAGGAGCATAAGCAGACACGTACACTTGGCTTTTGTTCATCGATCAAACAAGCCAATTTTCTAGCGAATTACTTTAAGAATCAAGGCGTTAAGGCTGTTAGTCTCCATTCAAATGGCGGGGAGATGAGCAGGGGAGAAGCGATCAAACAAATTGAAAATAAGGACCTTGACGTCATTTTTACTGTTAATTTATTTAATGAAGGGACCGATATCCCCTCACTTGATACGCTGTTGTTTGTGCGACCAACAGAATCATTAACGGTGTTCACCCAGCAAATCGGCCGTGGCTTGCGTTTGTTTAATGGAAAAGACCATTGCACGATCATTGATTTAATCGGTAACTACCGCAATGCAGATATTAAACTCAGTTTGTTTGATACTCGAACAGAGGACGAGCGTAAAAAAGCAAAAGCGGTAGTTGAGCCGCAAGTACCTGAGAGCTGTGTCCTTGATCTCGATGTCAAAGCAATTGACCTTCTAAAGGAGTTAGCAAGAAAGAAACAACCACGCAAAGAACGGCTACGACAGGCGTATATCGAGTTAAAACAAGAGTTAGGGAGACGTCCAACTTATTTAGAGCTTCATTTACATGGGAATGTTGAAAGTCGTGCGTATCGGCAAGATTTTAAATCGTATGTAGGTTTTCTGCACTGGGCAAAAGAGTTATCTGATCAGGAAAAGGATGTCTATCAACATCACACGGATTGGCTTCAAGAAGTTGAACGTACGGGAATGAATAAAAGCTATAAAATGATCGTCCTACTCTATATGCTTGAGCGGGGGATTGATAGTTGGACGAAACCTGTTACACCTACAGAAATTGCACCATTCTTCCATCGCTATTTAACTGAAAAAGAGTATCGGAAGCAAACCGATTTTTCGGATAAGAGAACGAAAAAGCTGTGGGAATACGATGAAACGAAGGTGGCCAAGCTGATCGCTGATATGCCAATGACAAAATGGAGTGGAGGCTCCAAGGGTCTACTATCATTTACCGACGGTGTGCTTTCATTGGATTTTGATATTCACGATGAAGATCAAGAGCTTTTATATAAATGGACAAAAGAAATTTGCGAATACCGCTTACATGAGTATTTTGAGAGGAAGGGCAATAAGCCACACCAATAATTTTATTCTAATGATCATATATATTTATTTGTTTTATAAGTGGGGGAATGAATACAATTCAATCTGATGATCTTGTTAATCAAAAGCTTTTTGACGAACAGTCCCAGGCACTGTTCGTAATGAATCGCCAGTGGCCGACTTTCAAACTGTACCTTCAGATTTGTTAGTAAAGGTTCAGCCTGTTTTTTATTCTGATCCTACAGATGCAGTTTTTTAAGGGAATTGGGAGTTGGTTAGTTAATATATAATAATTTGATCAGATATATGGAATTTTATAATTACTGCAACTTTTCCCTAGCAGAAAGCATTATCCGAATGTGAATGTGCTAGGGCTGTTTATTTAAAGGAGAGCTAATTATGACAAAATGGTGGATGATACGAGCGGGGGATAATAATGAATTAATTTTTACATGGAAAGAAGAAGGTATTGAATCTATAGGGTGGCCTAAGCTAGGTGATCCAAAACAATTTCATACTAAAGCTGAAATGAAAAAAAGGCAAATGGGGAATTTTCTGGTAGTAAACCAATGTCTAGAAGCAGTTGGGTTAATCAAGTTTGGTGATTTAGCAGAGACATTAAAAAAGGCGATCGCGTAATAACATACTTTAAAGAAACAAGAGAGTACTTGGTAGGCACGGTTACAGAAGCACATTTCTATGACAAAGCAATAGGTAATCCTGCATACCCGAACCATATTAGAGTGAACTGGGAAGAAGCTGCTATAGAAAGAGATTCCTTATCGCAAGCTGCAAAGAATAGTTTGGGTTCTGTATTAACCGTTTTTCGTGTTGATGACTGGGGAAGTGAGTTTGATAAATTATCGGAACATCCATATTCGGAAGGTACTAAAGATGATGAAGCAGAGGAAAGTGAAATTATTGAAGACTTAGTTAGTAAAGCATTAGTAATGGTACAAGATAAAGTGGATAAACTTGATCCTTGGCAAATGCAAGAACTTGTAGGTGGGCTATTACAAGCAATGGATTATAATACTAAAGTAAGTCCCAAAGGGCCTGATGGCGGAGTAGATGTATTGGCATTTAAGGATGCCTTTGGCTTTGAAAAACCAATTATAAAAGTACAAGTTAAACATCGGAAATCTTCTGCATCTGCTCCAGAGATCCAACAATTACTAGGGGCAAATCCTATCGATGCTAATAGCTTATTTGTTTCCACCGGTGGATTTACCTCCCACGCTGAAGCAGTTGCAAAACATAATTCAGTAAGGCTGGTAGATTTAGACGAATTAGTCGAATTAGTAGTTAAATGGTACGAAAATATGCCGAATGACGTTAGGGCATTGCTACCATTGCAGAGAATGTATGTACCTGAATGAACAATGTTTATGTCTGTGAAAATTCAGTACTATTGTTATAATTTAGATGTCTTATCTAAATGGAGGTAAGAGGTGAAGGTTTGGCATTGTCAATACCGAGAATGTAAAGAATTAGAAATTATTGACTATTATCGTCATTATATGATCTGTGATAAAACCATGGCATAAAACAACAGAGAGACCATTAAAACTTGGCCTCTCTATATTTAGTTAGGGAGAAGACTTATATCTTTATAAATCTTATCTAATCTCTATATACCTTTTCAAAGAAAACCTGTTTCATTAATTTGAAACGGGTTCTCAACTTATCAATGTACCATTCTTTGGTTATATTATCGTTCCCCTCACTATCCTTATTAATGTCAACCTGAGATATATCACAAAATATCAGTTTCTTTAATTTATTCATTTCTTCATTAGCCTCGGTTGGCGTCACTTTACCTTTATCAACACTATAATCAAAATACTCTTTAAGTGTTTTTTCGCCTTTTGCTCTGTTGATTGGCTTTTTGATCATGGCTAAATTTGAAACAGCACTAATAGGGATTCCGTTTAGGTCCTGAGCAACTTTTTTTAGTCTATTTATAGCAAATAAGTGGTCAACTTCAAATTCATCATAATTTTCTTCATTCGTAAGAATACTGTTATAAATATATTTAATAAATAACATATCTTGATCATAAATTTTAACTCTTTGGATTTCAGTTCTATTAAGTTGTGTTTCGAACCACTCTTGAAGAAGGTTTTCCCATTTGCTTTTTGAAATTGGTTGTAAATATCGTCCGCGGGTCTGTAAATCTTCATCAAAAACAATATCTTTTAACCTTGAATCACCGGAGCCTCTCCAAATATCTCTAAGTATATCGTATAGATAATGCAAAGGAATATACTTTTTAAGTGTAAATTTATTAGTGTTCCAAGTATTTCTTACATTTAAATTTTTATCATACTTTAAGTGGAAGACGACTCCTATAATTGAAACTATTTGTAGTTCTGTATGATATATCTTATCACCTTTGTCTTTTTTATTCTTCCTATTGGCTTTAAATGATAATGCTGAGAGGGAGTTATGCACAAATTCAATTGTGTCAAGAATCGCTTTTTCTAACTTAGATACGTAATAGCTTTCAATAGTTTTGGGTAACTCAATCATTTTATTTAGAGGCAGCCCACAACAAGTTGTTACTAGGTTAAATCCAATAGACTCGGTAGTATCTGCTTTTCCTGACTTACCAAAAAGGTGTGGGTATTCTTCACTTAAAAATTTTCCAAAACCAAACAAATATTCGAAAATAGTAAATTCTTTACCTTTTTCGTATAGTTCTTCCGGATAATACCCTTCAATTTCAAAGCCTTCTTCTAACATTAATTCATATTTTGCTTCAATCTTTTTTATAATTTCCTTATTGTTAATAGGTAATGTTCTTTCCCATGTGGCGGCAAAAATTTGATACTTATTTAATTTTGTACCCTTGGAATTAATTCTCTCAAAAATTTCAGGAAGATTATGTTCCTCGCCATAATATACTACTACTGGAATCTGTATTTGAGAAATATCGGCTTCCCTTTTGACTTTTGAAGTAAACTCTTTGTATTTATCAACTAACTCATCAAATACGTCGACAGTTATGTTTAATTCTAAATCTTTGGAAATCTTACGTACTAGATCATAAGCGGAAAAGTTATGACCTTCATCAAATCCGTCCAAACTCTTAACCCACATTTCAATAATATCTCTTATTTTTTCAGAATGTTCACCGGAGAGTTCATGAACAGTTTGGATAAAATAATCAATAAAGCTATCGTCAATATCATCAGCATTGAAGAAAGATGTAGGTTCTTTTGAATACTGAATTATAGTTGATGTACGTTGAAGCCCATCAATCAAAGAAAATGTATCATCATTATTTTTTTTATATAATAGAAGTGATCCAAATGGATAACCTCTCTTTAATGTATCGATAAACTTATGTTTTTGTTCTCTACTCCATACAAGATTTCTTTGCATTTTTGGTACAGTTATTTTAATTTTCCTTTTATTTGGGTCATCCTCTTGTATACTTGCAACAATGTCCGAAACATTGTACTGTTTTACTTCTGTAGCCATGTAAGCATCCCTCTTTATAATAAAAGTATTTATGTGTATGATCATTACATTTATGCACAAACTCTGACTAATATATCCTCTTATAACTCGATGTAGGGTAAAATTCATGTCAAAAACAAAGCTATAATACTAATTTACAGTCTGGAAAATTTTGTAACCCTTTTATTTGAAGCATAGCAATATATCCTAAGAAATTTTGAGGATTTCCGCCATTGAGAATTACTTTAACCTTTTTTAATGAACTTGCAGAAATATAAAATCCCGCTCGTCTTATTTTATCCCAACTTTTGTATATTATTGGTACAATAGAAATAAAATGTCCGGTGTTGGGGGAAGTTTTATGTTGGTCAAATTGGTCATCGAATATTTAGTCAAATCAAGCGAGTCGATACACTAGGCACCAATAGTAGATCAACTACCTGAAGCTGGTTACAACCAAACCATTAGTTTAGAGAAAGTGTTTGATGGTACATACCAACCGCAAAATATAGCATCTCAAGCTGATAGTGATAAGTAGAAACGGTTATTATCTCGCGCGACAAGGGATAAAGATTCTTGGGTACATAGAAGCAAGAAGAGAGCCTTTCGCTGGACAGCTTCAGCCATTCAAACTACCGTCTACGTGATCTAATCATTCAAATGAAAGATGATCATATTGAGATTCGAAACGGCGCGCATATGGTGCAAATAGAGCTCGAACTTTTAAGAAAACAACCATCGACCGTGTTTAAAGAAGTTGTACAGATGCTTGAAGAGTAAAATATTTAACACGAGATACTCTATCTCCAAAATAGGAAAAATGTGATCCCGTTAATAACTAGTATGTTGTCACACTTAATTTCGTATGTATTGAACGATACCTCTTGGCTCGCCTGGACTGGAGTTTTGTTTAAGAAGGAGCTTGATAATCCTAAAACAACTTATATATAGCATATTACGCGCCCAGAAATTCTGGGCGCTTTTTAATTACCTAACTAACATGTAATAGCCCATATTTAAGCATTATTTAGATTTTCCTATGGGTCAAGGATGAGATCTAACGAACCATGGTATGTGAAAATGAGTGAATTACTTCAGAAAAGGGATTGAAGAATAAAGTTAGTTTATAAATTGACAAAAGTTAAATTCTGATTTACTATTTTATTGACAGAATCATTTGGTTTTTTTCTTTTTGGGTAAGATTTATTTTTCCCTTTTGTAAAAAAATAACGTAAGATGGGGTGTGATTTATGTTAAAAGGCATACCTGAACTAATTTCTCCTGAAATGATAAAGGTGTTAATGGAAATGGGGCATGGTGATCAACTCGTTATTGCTGATGGTAACTTTCCGTCTTACCGATGTGGAGAGCGTATTGTTCGGTGTGATGGGGTTTCGATTGCGAAGCTGTTAGATGCGATTTTACGTTTGTTTCCGCTAGATGCGAAAGTTCATAAGCCAGTATCGCTTATGAAAGTAAATGAACATGAACCTCAACCAGAAGTGTGGCAATTGTACCAAGATATCATAGCAAACCATCATGAAAAAGCCTATGAGATCAATTATATTGATCGGTTTGATTTTTATAAAAAGGCGAAAGACGCTTATGCAATTATTGCGACGACGGACACCTCTTATAAGGGGAATATTTTAATAGAAAAGGGTGTCATTCGCTAAGGTCATAGAACAAATGGAGGGTATTTATGGAGAAGAGAAGATTAGGAAACTCAGATTTATATGTTAGTGTCGTCGGTATGGGATGTTGGCAATATGGAGGTGGTAAGTATTGGGGCGAACAAAGTCAGGCAGATGTTAATTATGTCGTAAACCGTGCACTCGACCGAGGGGTGAACTATTTCGATACTGCTGAAATGTATAATGACGGGAAAAGTGAAGAGGCACTTGGTGAAGCATTAAAATTGAGAAGAAATGAGGCCATCATCGGTACGAAAGTAACTCCGGCAAACGTTTATCCGGATGATTTGCAAAAAAGTTGCGAAGAAAGTTTGAAGCGCTTACAAACGGATTATATTGATTTGTATATGGTTCATTGGCCGATCAACCCGTTATCTGTAAAACATTTCACAAATGATAAAGGAAAAATTTGTAACCCGCCAGACCTTGCTGAAGCAATTGATACCTTAACAGAGCTAAAAAAAGCGGGGAAAATTCGTCATATCGGGATCAGTAATCATGGGATCAAGCAAATGACGGAGCTGCACAAACTCGGCGTAGATGTCATCACAAATGAATTGCCATACAATTTATTGTCGAGAGCGATCGAAAACGAGCTGACGTTGCACTGTAGAAATAACAATATTGGCATCATTGGGTATATGCCGCTGCAACAAGGGTTATTGACGGGAAAGTACGCACTTGAAGATGTCAAACCTATGCAAGCGCGATCGCGTCATTTCCATCATAGCCGTGGTGAGCAAAGCAGGCACGGTGAAGAGGGTACTGAGCGAGAAATTAAGGAAGCACTACAAACGATCAAGCAATTATCCAATGAGTATGGCGTGGATTTAATTACATTGTCTTTATCATGGGTGCTTGCCAATTCAGATATTACTACGACAATTGTAGGTTCAAGGAACGAGACTCAACTTGAACAGAACCTTCAAGGTGCTCTCTATGACATGCCTTCTGAACTGTACGAAGAATTAAATAAAGTGACAAAACCAATTCTAGATCGGCTTGGAAGCAATCCTGATTATTATGAAAACCGCAAAAATAGTCGTATTTATTAAGGAGGCTGTAACAGGTTCTTGTAAATATAGTAAATTCTGATAATATGTATTAAAATCTATATGCAGATATTTACTATAAAGGGTGTTTTTTATGAAAAAGAAAGAAATGCTTCTTAGTATTGGCGAAGCTTCAGAAATGTTAGGTGTTTCCGTTCAAACATTACGAAATTGGGAAAAACGAGGGTATATTCAATCTGAGCGAACCCCTTCTGGGCATCGGAGATATGCCCTTTCAGATATACGTCCGCACTTACAGGGACAACCTGATCAAAAGAAAGCTTTTTTATATGTCCGTGTCTCTACGAAAAAACAAGAAGAGTCTGGTAATCTACTAAGGCAGAAAGAGCGATTAATGAATTACGCCATTAAACAAGGGTTACATATCGCAGGTGTGCACGAGGATGTAGCCAGTGGATTGAATGAGAATCGCAAAGGCCTTTCAAGACTGTTAAAAGAGATCAAGAATCAAAAGATTTCTTTTTTAATCATTGAATATAAGGATCGGCTAGCACGATTTGGATATTCGTATTTAGAGAATCACTTGCGCGAATTAGGTTGTGAAATCATCATTGCGGAAGAAAAGCAAATGAGCGAAGAACAAGAATTGGTTGATGATCTCATTGCCATTACAACCTTTTTTTCTGCACGTATTTATGGGAAAAGAGGCGGAAAGAAAGTGTCCACTCAGATTATTAAAACGATAGAAGGGGGTGTCTCGGATGAAGACGACTCGACTATTAAAGCTTAAAGGTTTGTCTAAACAAGATAAGAGCAAGCTTGATGATTTATTGCGAGTGTTTTCATCCATGACACGCTACGCTTTTAACCGTTTGCTTGAGGGTGAAAAAACGGGCGATTTACACAAAACACTTCCTGAAAAGTTTAAGATGAACAAACGCTATGCGGAAGATGCGGTTTTACAAGCACAAAGTATTATCACTAGCCAAAAAGAGCTACTACCCTCTCGTATTGAAGATGCGGAAGCAAAACTAAAAAAGCTTGAAAAAAAGTTTCACTTGTATCAAACGGGGCGACGCAAACCCAAAAGGACTGATCTCGAAACGGCTTTAATTGGCTTGGGTCAGCGTAAGGAAAAGCTTGAGCGTAAGCTCTACGAGTTAAACGATCACCAAGAGAGAGGTACGATTCCTCCAGTGATTTTTGGTGGGAAGAAGAATTTTATCGCTCGCAGGAAAGGTTTACTTTCTAAACAGGCATGGAAAGATCTTCGAACGAACCACTTGTACGCCCGCGGTGATAAGGCAAAGAAGGGGAACTTGAACATTCGTCTCCTTCACCATGATGATCGCTTTTTCTTAGAAATTGCGAATCCACTCCTTACTCCCGAGGATAAAACGAAAGCACCTCGTATTAAGGTGGAAGTGACAGGCCTGATAAATATCTTGAAGAGATTGTCCATGTGGCTATCCCTAATGATCCGAAGAAAGGGCCATTTCAATCGTACTCGATGGAAATTATCCGTAAGAATGGCGATTATTTCGTTCACTTCAACTACGACGAAGAAGAGTATGGAAAAGAGGTTTATGAGATTGGTGAGTATCATGATGTCATCGCAGGGATTGACCTTAACATTGATAGAATAGCTGTCACACTTTTAACAAGACAGGGTAATTTTATCGAGAGTCATATCTTCTATTGCCATGAATTAGAATATGTATCGTCTAATAAGCGTGATAACGTGGTGGGAGAAACGATAAAAGCGTTGTTTCATTGGTTGAACGATAAGAAGATCGGTGCGATTGTGATGGAGGATATTAAACTCAAACAACAGCACGAATCGAATAAACGCTTTAACCGCCAAACTCATACGTTCACAAAAACAAAATTGACGAATGCGATTGTTCGGAATGCATTACGTACAGGAGTTCACTTTAAGAAAGTGAATCCGGCGTATACGTCCGTCATCGGTCGTTTTAAATACAGTCAAAAATATGGTATTTCTGTTCATGAAGCTGCATCCTTTGTGATCGCAAGGCGAGGATTAGGCTATGATGAAAAGGTTCCGAAGAAAGTTGTCCGTGTCCTCCGTTCCGTTGTGAAACCTCACTTGATTGGCAAACTCGGATCCATGGAAGAATCCGTTAAGCATTCAACACAGGGGAAAAAACAACGACAGTACTTAGGTATGTTATTAAAGAATATCGATACGTTTAAAGAGCTTCATTCATGGAAGACATGGAATGTTGTTCATAAGACGTTACGTTTTGATCAATGCAAATTCAAAATGAAGGAGGTGTAACCTGGGAACTAAAATCTTGGCGGTGACTTATCGACAGAAGAAATGGTTTATCGCCAACGCCGTCCCTAACAGGGAGCCGCGGATAATCTTTTATAACAGGTAAATGATAGGGGCCAACCCCCTTCCGACGGAATGGAGTGAGAATCTCCACGGTATGTCACCCTTATACTTGGTTCGGTGGCGAAAAGTAAGTTTTTATAGATTTTAGTAACCAGGGATCAGAAGATGAAGATTAGGAGTTATTCTTGTTACAAGGTACCGCCAAGGTGGCTATTTTTAAAAATTGAGACCGACGAAGGAATCGTAGGTTGGGGAGAACCTGTGATTGAGGGCAAAGCCGATACCGTCAAAGCGTGTGTGGATGAATTGATGACCTATTTGATTGGGAAAGACCCGATGAAAATCGAGGATCATTGGAATGTCTTGTACCGCGGCGGCTTTTATCGGGGTGGGCCGATTTTAATGAGTGCGATTGCTGGGATCGATCAGGCGCTTTGGGATATTAAAGGAAAATACTATCATACACCGATCCATCAGCTTTTAGGTGGACTATGTCGGGATAAAATTAGAGTCTATTCATGGATTGGTGGCGACCGTCCGAATGATGTGGGTCAAGCTGCAAAAGAGTTATATGATAAAGGATTTACAGCTGTAAAAATGAATGCGACAGAAGAGTTGCAGTATATAGATTCGTACGAAAAAGTCGATCAAGCCGTGGAGCGGTTGGCAGCAATTCGTGAGAAGGTCGGTTACTCAATAGATGTAGGAATTGATTTTCATGGTCGAGTCCACAAACCAATGGCAAAAATTTTAGCCAAAGAACTCGAAAGCTACCGACCGATGTTTATTGAGGAGCCAGTATTACCTGAAAACAATGAAGCATTAAAGGAAATTTCGCTGCATACTACAATTCCGATCGCGACAGGGGAGCGTATGTTTTCAAGGTGGGATTTCAAAGACTTATTATCGAATGGCTATGTCGATATTATTCAGCCAGACCTCTCTCACGCCGGGGGAATAACAGAATGCAAGAAGATCGCTTCGATGGCAGAAGCCTACGATGTAGCTCTTGCACCACATTGTCCGTTAGGCCCCATTGCTCTAGCTGCGTGTCTACAGGTGGATGCGACGACACACAATGCCTTCATTCAAGAACAAAGCCTCGGCATACATTACAATAAAGGCAGTGATTTGCTCGATTATTTATACGATAAAGAGACGTTTAAGTATTCGGATGGCTTCGTTTCAATTCCAGATAAACCTGGGTTAGGCATTACGGTTAATGAAGAACATGTCATAGAAATGGCAAAAATAGGCCATGATTGGAAAAATCCGATCTGGAGGCATGCTGACGGTTCTGTAGCTGAGTGGTAACATTGTTTAGCTTTGTAATAAAGACCCTCATTATTCACCATCATCATAAGTAAACTTGATTGTTCTTGACCATGGGACTTGTACATCAATGTACACTTAAAAAGCAGGGAGGATACGGTAGTGTATCCTCCCTGCTTTTTATCTTTTGTTAAAGACTAGATTAAGTCATGAAAGTGCAGGATTTAAATATTTGATTGGCAACTTTCTGTCTAAAGCAAAATTAGCTGCACCTAATGCACCACCGTTGTCACCTAACGTGGCTGATAAAACGTTAACATTTGAAACAATACTTGGTAAGGCACGCTGGCGCATAATTTTATTGGATGTTTCAACGAATAGCTCGCTTGCATTCGGAATCGTACCACCGAGAATGATCGTTTCTGGGTTAAATGTATTGACGAGATTAGCCATTGTAATACCTAAATAAGTGGCAGCTTTATTGATAACTTCAATTGAAAGCGTATCACCGCGATCCGCTGCCCGACAGACGTCTGTTGCCTTAATGGACTGCATATCACCATTTGTAGCAAGATGAATACCAGGCGTTTCACCAAAACGAATCGATTTTCTGATTTGTTTTTCGATAAACGGTGATGAACACAACATCTGTAAACAACCTTCATTACCGCACGAGCATAGCGGCCCATTTGGTTCAACCGTTGTATGACCCAGTTCACCTGTTCCTCCCATCGAATCGGTAATCAACTGTCGATTAATATAAAACCCTGCCCGCACACCAGATCCTACCCCAATATAAATGATATTTGATGAATCGCTTCCTGCTCCAAATCGGCATTCAGCTAAACCACGTGCTCGGTGTCGATTCATGACAACGATTGGCCAATCAATCGAATTTCCTAGTATTTCTGCTACATTGACATTGAACCAATCCCGTGGAGGGGCAGCCTTAATGAGATGATCGTTTTTATCAACGAGTCCAGGGGCACCTATCCCTAGTAATGGCAGGATAGGGCGATCGAGATCATCAATAAACGTGAGTAGGTTTTTTTTCAACACCTCAAACGTTTCAATCGGATCTTGAGTATACACCGGAATATCGATCGAGTTAATTACATGATCGAGAAGATCAAAAGCCCCAATTTTCCAGTGATTGTTGTCTAAACAAGCGCCGACGACACAAGTGGAGTAAGGGACTAGCTCAAGGGTTGTAGCGGGTCTTCCACCAGTCGACGGCTGCTTTTTTGTTTCCTTAATAATGCCCATGTCCATTAATTCTGAAATCGTTGCAGAAACTGTAGCTCTACTGAAGCCTGTAAACTCTGTAAGCATAATTCTAGACATACTACCATGAATGCGTAACGTTTGTATAATCGCAAGCTTACTATTTTTGTGATCGATTACATTATTAATATTCATATTTAACACCTAAATTCTGGTATGATTTTACTTTATTATAAAAGGACTTTAGTAAAGATTTCAACATATTTGTCTTAAAGTAACGAAATTTTACGCTATCATCCGAATAAATCATAAAATAAAAGCAAAACATAATTTATTTATTGACAAAAGTATAATTGGGATTTATAGTTTTAATTAGAAAGCGTTTACAATAAAGGTGAAGGGGTTGGTTGCGACAGTTTATAAGTCGAAAGATTGACGAGATTGTAAATTATCAACAGTTAAAAAAGGAGGAATTTTTTATGTCTGTAAATATCAGAAAATTACTATTATTCACGTTAGTTGCAATATTATCTGCTGTTGTGGTTGCTTGTGGAACTACTGAAGAAGCAACAAATGATGAGAATGATGCAAACGGAAGTGAAGAGAAGGATCAAAACGATAATGCTGAAACTCAAAAAGACGAGACAACATACACCATTAAAATGGCATCTCCAAGTAACCCAGAAGACACAATGGTAAAAGCTTTTTATGAATTTAAAGATGTGGTGGAAAAAGAAAGTGATGGCAGAATTGAGGTTGATGTTCTTCACAGTGGTCAACTCGGTGGGCACGCGGACTACATTGATGGCTTACAACTTGGTAGTATCCAAGCGGCAGAAATAAACACTGCTGTCCTTTCATCGTTGGATGATCGATTATTAATTTTTGATATGCCGTACTTGTCAAATGACATGGAGCATCAACGATCAGTCATTAAAAGTGGTATAGGCGATGACTTAAGTGCCGTTCTTGAGGAGAAGGCAGATATAAAAATTGTTGGTTGGTTACAAAGAAGTTCAAGAAACGTATACAGCTCAAGAGGTCCAATTGAGACTGCAGATGATTTTAATGGACTTGATATTCGTGTAATGGAAAGTCCGGTAATGCTTAAAACAATGGAATTACTAGGAGCGCGTGCTGTGCCAATTTCTGCTGATGAGCGCTACATGGCTCTACAAACAGGGGTTGTTGACGCAGCAGAAAATAGTATCGCTCTTATATTAACAGAAAAGGAATACGAAGTAACAGACTATGTTTCGATGACTGATCACTTTATGACCCCAAATGTAATTGCGATGGATAATAACTTCTTTACTAGTCTTCCAGCTGATTTACAAGACATCGTACTAGAAGCAGGTGAGGTTGCAGGGCAATATGCATTCGAAGAGGAACAATCGCAAATTGCAACAGCGGTGGAAGAGTTAGAAGCAGTTGGAATGGAAGTGAATTTCATTGAGGATAAGTCGACATTTATTGAAGCTGTTCAACCGATCTACGAAGAGTATGAAGACATCATTGGTAAAGAATACTTTGATGCCTTCTTAAACAACTAATACATGTTTGGTAATGGAAAGGGATAGCTTCTAGGTTACGCGGTTATCCCTTTCTACTAACTTTCCGGGGTGATAAGTATGGCTGAAAAGCTTGTAGATGTGATCTATAACAAGGTGTTAGCAAATATCGTGATCATCATCGGGTTTATCATGGTATTAACTATATTGTTGCAAATATTTGCTCGGGCTTTTTTAACTCAACCTTTTGCTTGGACAGAAGAGTTGGCGCGATTAGCGTTTGTATGGTTTTGCCTCTTGGGAGGGGTCATTACCTTTACGAAAAAAATGCATTTAGGCGTTGAATATTTTTACATGAAGTTTAATCCTTCTTTTAAAAAGATAACGAACTATTTAATCTATATTTTAATTTCTTTCTTCGGTGGTGTTTTACTCTATTACGGAATCCACCTTGTCGTGAACGGATGGGGGCAATTATCTCCGGTTTTACGAATTTCACGCTCTTATTTTTATTTACCGATGCCAATTGCTGGTGGTCTCTTCTTTGTTTATAGTCTCTATCAACTCTTAAATCTTATAAGAAAAGGTGAGCTTCAAAGTTAATGTGAAAATCAAAAATAAACTGCTGGAAGGAGGGGAACCATGGTAGTCGCTATATTTGTCGTTTTGGTTGTACTAATGGCAATCAATGTTCCGATAGCTATTAGTACTGGATTAGCTGCCATCTTTGGGTTTGCGGTCGTTGGCTCGATCGATTTAACCATAATGGTGCAACGAATGTTAATGGGCGTTAATTCTTTTACTTTGATTGCCATTCCATTGTTTATTTTAGCGGGACGATTTATGCAATTAGGCGGAATCACAACTGATTTGATTAATTTATCAAAATCACTTGTCGGATTTTTGCGGGGTGGATTAGCGTATGTAAACATTGTCAGTAGTATGTTTTTTGCAGGAATTACAGGTTCAGCAGCTTCCGATTCATCATCAGTCGGTTCCATCTTAATTCCTGCAATGGTTAAAAAAGGGTATCATCGAGATTTTAGTGTAGCGGTAACAGCAACATCGTCGACGATTGGAGTGATGATCCCTCCTAGTATTCCTATGGTCATTTATGGTGTAGCAGCGGGCGTATCGATAGGTCAGTTGTTTTTGGGTGGGATTATTCCTGGGATTCTTGTTGCGATCGCTTTAATGGCTGTTACAGCAGTTATTGCTAAAAAGCGAAATTATCCCGTAGAAGAAATGATCACGCTTAGAGAGGCTGGCATGAATATTATTCGCGGTATCCCAGCGCTACTTACAATCATTATTATCATAGGTGGTATTGTAACTGGTATTTTTACTGCTACAGAAGCAGCGGGAATCGCTGCATTGTATTCATTTTTACTAGGTGTGTTCTATTATAAAGAACTTAAAATAAAAGATTTACCGAAAATCATGCTAGATGTCTCTGTGACGACTGGGATGGTGGCGCTTATGATTGCAACGGCATCGGCACTAGGGTATCTATTTGCTATCGAAGGCATCCCACAAACGATTGCAAACGCGTTGCTTTCGGTGACAGAAAATCCATTTCTTATCATGCTAATGATCATGGTTTTGTTACTTTTTATTGGTACATTTTTAGATTTAAGTCCAGCGGTCATTATCTTTACACCAATCCTACTTCCAATTGTCACAGCGATTGGAATTGACCCTGTTCATTTTGGGGTGATCATGGTCGTCAATTTAGCGATCGGGCTGTTTACCCCACCTGTAGGTGTCTGCTTGTTTGTCTCCTGTGCGATTGGAGAAATCTCCATAACCGATGTTATCAAAGCGATTTTACCGTATTTTATGGCAATGATTGTAGTGTTGTTGATCATTACCTATATCCCTGAACTTGTGATGTTTTTACCTGAAACATTTATGAGGTGATCCCATTGTTCGGTAGGAAATCAGTTTAAGGAGGTGAGGGAACGATGACAAATTATGATTGTTTTTATTGTACAAAAGATGATCGGTTAGAACGATTAATGATGAACATTACAGAGATGAAGATATCAAATTTATATTTATTGAAAGATCAAACGCATAAAGGCAGGTGTGTCTTAGCGTTAACAAGTCATAAAACAGAGTTGTTTCAATTAACGAAAGAGGAACGAACCTTGTTTATGGAAGATGTGTCGAAAGCATCTAAAGCTATTAATGAAGCATTTAGTCCGAATAAAATTAACTATGCAATTTATGGTGACCTAGTTTCCCATTTACATTTTCATCTCGTCCCCAAATATAGAGAGGGTGAAGATTGGGGAAGAGCATTTGATAACGAGCCAGCAGAGAAGAAGATCCTTACGACTGAGCAATATCAAGAGAGAATGAATGCGCTGCTACAACAGTTAAACTAATGGTTTTAAAAAATGAGTAAGTTAAATTGAAAGGAGAAATGAAAATGGTTAGAAAAATGACAGTACCCCCAATGGAGTTAGTTGATAAAAAGGGTCCAAATACACAACAATGTGCGGTGATGGATGATGTAGGTGAAATTTCACTAAAATACGCACGTATTCCAACACCACAGCCTGATGAAGTTCGAGTAAAGGTTAAATGGGTTGGTATTTGCGGAAGCGACGTAGAAGTCTTTCGTGGAGCAAGAGAACCTGAATTTATCTCATACCCTACGAGATTAGGTCATGAGGTCGCTGGTGTTATTGATCAAGTAGGTGAAAATGTGATCGGATTACAAGAAGGTGATCACGTTACATTACGCTACGTCTGGGGAGCCTTTGCCGAATATGTATGTTGTAGCCCCTTTGCAGTTAAAAAATTGCCAAAAAGCTTCCCGCTAATTGAAGGGTCATTAATCGAAGTGTTACCCCCTTTAATTCATACAGCCGAGCTTGGCGAAATATCACCAAATAAGAATGTGTTAATTATGGGGCAAGGAGTTAGCGGTTTAGCGATGACGCAGGTCATCAATTTATTTAGCCCACGTAATTTAGTTGTAACTGATTTGTTTGAAGAAAAACTTGAGTTGGCGAAAAAATATGGGGCCACTCATACGTATCAAATGCCTTCCGCTGATGCGAAGACGAAGGATGTAATTGGAGACGATTTTCCTGATGGATTTGATGTCGTGATTCCTTGTTTATTAGAAGGGTCTGGCATGGTTGATGCGATTGATGCAGCAGCACAAAATGGAAGAATCGTTATGTACGGGTGTATTGGTACATGTCATGAACCGGTCGATTTTTTTAAAGTCCACAAAAAGCGGTTGGATATTTTATCTACAGAACCTAAGCGTGACATAGATAACCGCCGCCTATTTGATGAAGGATTGCGGTTAGTAACAGATGGTTTAGTTAATACAAAAGAAACGATTACGCACATTCTTCCATTGGAGAAAATTGATGAAGCTTTTAAATTACGAAATGAACATAAGGGCGATACGATCCACGTTATGATCGATTGTGAATCGAAATAAAGAAGAGAAAGGAAGAAGTGGACAGTGATTACAAAACAAGAATATGAAGAAATAAAAAAAGAGTCTCTCAAATATATTGATCAGGCTGGGATCGTTCTAACCAAACATGAAGCGAATCACCTAGAAGTCACTGATTTCGGATTGGGTCGAGTACGAGAAATGGGCCTGCAATTGGTCGTTTATATGAATACAGAGCGTTGTTGTGCAAAGGAGTTGGTTCTCCTTCCTCGGCAAACGTGTCCGCAACATTTACATCCACCTGTAGGAAATAGTGAAGGGAAAGAAGAAACGTTTCGCTGCCGACAAGGGACGGTGTATCTATATGTACCAGGACCAAAAGTCGAGCAACCGCAGGCGTTACCACCCGAAGATCGAAAGCAGTATTACACGGCATGGCATGAAATCGTGCTAAAGCCAGGTGATCAATATACACTACTGCCAAATACACCTCATTGGTTTCAGTCTGGAGATGAAGGGGCTGTCGTTTCAGAGTTTTCAACGAAAAGTACTGATGAACACGATATATTTACTGATCCAGACATTACACGGATCGTCGAAATTCAAGAATCATAAATTAGACGTAAGGTTGTGAGCATCGATGTTCACAACCTTATCCTGATGATAGAAACTAGAAAAGGATGGGTTTGATGAAGCCTAAAGTATTTATTGAAAAACCAATACCGAAAGAAGTAGAAGAACTGATCAGTCAACATTGTCATTATCGAATGTGGGATAAGGAGGAAAAAATCCCCCATGAGGTGTTGCTTAAGGAAGTTGCTGATGTTGATGGCTTGCTGACTCCAAAAGGGAAAATCACAAAAGAGTTTCTCGAGCATGCCCCCAACCTGAAAGTTGTAAGTAACATGGCCGTTGGTTATGATGCGTTTGACTTAAAAGCGATGGAAGAACGAGGAGTGCTTGGCACGCATACTCCCTATGTTCTTGATGATACAGTTGCGGACTTAGCTTTTAGTCTCGTATTGTCAACAGCTAGACGGTTACCAGAGCTTGATCAGTATGTAAAACAAGGAAAATGGGTCAGAGATGAAGAGTTCTTTTTTGGTGTTGATGTCCATCATGCCACCCTAGGGATTATCGGGTTAGGACGGATTGGTGAGAAAGTTGCACGTCGAGCAGCATTGGGCTTTGACATGGATGTGTTGTATTATAATCGCAGTCGACGGCGTGAGGTAGAAGAGACATTAGGCATCCATTACACTGATTTACCGACACTGTTGGCACAATCCGATTTCATATTGGTGATGGTCCCACTGACGAATGAAACCTATCATCTCATCGGAGAAAAGCATTTTGAGTTAATGAAACGATCGGCGATTTTTATTAATTGTTCAAGAGGAAAAACCGTTGATGAGCAAGCTTTAGTCAAAGCTTTACAGCAAGAAAAAATTAAAGGGGCGGGACTTGATGTTTATGACGTTGAACCAATCGATGTGAGTCACCCATTATTGCAGATGCCAAATGTCGTGACCTTACCGCATATTGGTTCAGCAACTAAAAAAACCCGAGATGATATGGCTTTGAAAGGGGCAGAAAATTTGGTTGCTGCTGTAACAGGGAACATACCTGAGAACATTGTGCCAGAATTAAAGCATCTTATATGAAAAAAACACAGTGTATAGAGCTCAACATCATAAGTAAAGCCAAGACCAAGCTGTCTGTAAAACATGTGAGGGGAGATAGTGGATGGACTTTGTATTAGGAGTAGACCTTGGAACGAGTGCAGTTAAAGTATTATTAGTGAATCGCAATGGGGAGGTTTGTGATGAAGTATCAAAAAGCTATCCCCTTATTCAAGAGCAAGCAGGCTATAGTGAGCAAGACCCTGAACAGTGGGTTGAGAAAACAATTGAAGCGATAAAGCAGATAACAGAAAAGATAGATGATGCTACTTCAATAAAAGGAATGAGCTTCTCTGGGCAAATGCATGGCCTCGTTTTGTTAGATAAAGACAGAAACCTTTTACGTCACTCCATTTTATGGAATGATACAAGGACCACAACAGAATGTCGTGAAATAGAAGAACGTGTAGGCAAAGAAAAGTTGCATTCTTTAACAAAAAACCCAACATTAGAAGGATTTACATTACCGAAAATTTTGTGGGTAAAAAAGCATGAGCCAGAAACGTATGAAAAAGCCGATATCTTTATGTTACCCAAAGATTATCTTCGCTACCGTTTGACCGGGAAAGTACATACAGAATATTCGGATGCAGCAGGTACTCTCTTATTGGATGTGGCGAAAAAGGTCTGGAGTGAAGAAGTATGTCATAAGGCTGAACTCCCAGTAGACTTATGCCCGCCACTCGTTGCGTCTCATGAAAAAGTTGGGCAATTATTACCAGAAATCGCTCAACGTACTGGTTTGAGAGAAGATGTACCCGTTTTTGCCGGTGGAGCGGATAATGCATGTGGGGCAATCGGTGCAGGTATTTTACAAGACGGTAAAACATTATGCAGTATTGGTACTTCAGGTGTTGTACTCTCCTATGAAAAAGACGATGATCGAGATTATTCTGGGAACGTACACTATTTTAATCACGGTGATGAATCTGCTTTTTATATTATGGGAGTCACTCTTGCAGCGGGATACAGTTTAAGTTGGTTCAAAGAGACATTTGCCCCTAACCAAGATTTCGAAAGCTTTGTAAAAGGAATTGAGGTAAGTCCAGTAGGAGCGAAAGGCTTATTGTTTACTCCTTATCTTGTGGGAGAAAGAACGCCATATGCAGATGCAAACATCCGTAGTAGTTTTATTGGAGCCCATGATGGACATCAGTTAAATGATTTCTGTCGAGCAATTATTGAAGGAATCACATTCTCTTTAAATGAATCGATTGAAATTTTACGAGAAAGTGGTAAAGAAATCCAATCTATTGTTTCAATCGGAGGTGGTGCAAAGAGTAAAGAGTGGCTGCAGATTCAAGCAGATATCTTTAATGCCAAAGTAATAAAGTTAACAAGTGAACAAGGACCCGGATTAGGTGCAGCGATGCTTGCTGCTTTTGGAATTGGTTGGTTTTCTTCTTTGCAAGAGTGTGCAAATCAGTTTGTTAAAGTAAAGGAAGAATATCATCCTGAACCTGAACGAGTGGTGACTTACCAGGAACTTTTCCAACTTTATCGAAAAGTGTACGGACAAACAAGAGAGCTCAATGAAGCGCTTGCGAAATTTAGATAACGAATTGAACCAACAGATGGTGAGTTTTTCAACACACCAACACCTGTTAACATATTGAAAAGAATTGGTACACATACACACCAAGTGTATAATTGAGACACCTTAATCTGTACCTTTAATTGTAACCTTACCTATGATTGCTTCATCAGAGGTAAGGTTATTTAGTGTACATGAGAAAAAAATGCAACCTTTTCTATACTAAATTCGTCTTATTAGTAGAGGGGGATCTTATGTTAGGAAAGACAGCGAGATTATTATTTGTAACAACAGTGCTGTTAACCGAATGTATAGTCTATCTAATAAGGAGGCGTTTATCACAACTTGTTCTAAAGGTCAGACGCATTAGTTGGTCATCGTATTGTTCAAGAAAAGTTGTAATAAGTAATAAATAAATTAGGGGGAAAAGTTATGAAAATGGTATTTAGTTATTTGTTAATTTTATTCATTAGCCTATCACTAGTAGGTTGCGGTTGGACTGACCAGGACAATAATGGCGATCAAGGTGACTTTTCTACTGACAAAAAGCCTAAAAGCGAAGTGCAAGAAGGGGACTTTGTTTTGCTGTTAGAATCTAATAAGTCTGTTTACCAACCGCACGAGCAAGAAGGGATCTTTGCGCAATTGAAATATGTTGGTAATGAGGATGAGATCAAGATTTCACATGGTGCGTCGCCGTTTTCATTTGAAGTGACCGAGCATACACGTAAAGTCACGATTCATCCTGCTCAAACACTGCCATTATTACATACAACGCTACAAAACGATGTATGGTATGAAGTAGCTTTTGCGAAATCAGGAGAGCATAGCGATGATGATTTTATTCAGGATTATTTTAACCGCGATGGCTTTCCTGAAGGTGAATATACAATAGAAGTCACCGCGTCCTTTACGACCAATGATGGGGAGGAAAATGAAGAAAGTCATCTGCTTTCAACATCGATTGATATTGTTGTGACAGGTGAGGATGCAGGCCAAGATAATGAAGAGATTGCGAACCCAGATATCGTCGGTTACGTGACGAACAAACGGGAGAATCACATACTCGTTGTAAGTATTGAAGCTCAGGATTTTAGTGAGACTGGTGGGGCGGATGAATTTTATGATGCCTCTTGGGTGTCAACGACTCATGTAGATGAGGAAGTTGACATTGGTGAACGTGTAGAAGTTTGGTTTGATGGTGGAGTGAATGAGTCCTATCCAACACAAGCAGCCGCAAAACAGATCAACATACTAGAAAGTAATCAACCTAAAGGTGCAGAGATGACGGAACAAGAAGCCATTGCCCAAGTGATCGCTCAACTAGACGATGCCGATGAACATACGGCGATTATCGTGAAGAAAGTAAGCTTCAATCCCGAAACATTGCTGTGGGAGATTGAAGTAAATGATGAAGTGATCCAAATAGAGGGGTAAGTTTTATTGCTTAAAAAGATGAAGATGACCTAGGGGTTATAAATAAACCTCTAGGTCATCTTTTTCACTTCTACAGTCGAACAATGACTTGAAAAACAACATAATCATGTCGCTGCTCTTCACCCCTCAAAATAATGAACGATAGAGTCTTCGATTTGATTTTGTACTTCAATCGAAGCGATCATCTCCTTTGAATTTCTTTAGATCAATTGACCGGGTGCCATTTCATTTGCTTTAACGCTCGGGTGATTTCGACAACCGGAATTTTGAGGAAGTACCCCGCTGCCACTAGAACCATGAGCGGGTCGATATATGGGATCACGCTCGTATATGACGTAAATGAAAGTGCGACGGCGATAAAAAAGCCCACGAGTACCGCAGCACTTAAGAGCGTGTCCATTCTCCACTGATTCGCCTCGGCCCCAATCAGTCCTGAGTTCTTCTTATGCTTTTTTAAAAAGATATACATCCCCCAACAACCAACGGTCGAAATCAGGGAATAGAGAAGAGCATAACTCACGTTTGTTTCCCTACCACCTGATAAAAGCGCTTCAAAAGCTGAGTAGATAGCTGTTACACATAAGAGTAAAATCGCTACATACTTAATAATAATCACAACCGGTTCGAGCATGTCCTTCCGATATGGAAACCTGCTTTTATCTCCTTTTTCAATCACTTGTGCTGCAAGTAACGATAACAGTGACAAAATCACACTAATAAACGAGTATAAGCCATCAAATAAGACCATTTGCGATTGTATCAATAATCCTAAAATAATACCTAATATTGCAAACAATAACCCGCCAAATACAGACATTTGTAACCATTTCTTTTCCAATGCATAAGATCTATGCACACTAAACACCTCATTTAGGCTTTGTGTTATATTATAAACGTTCATACCCGATTTTTAAAATAAGGAAAGCCTTTTCTACTATGTAAACGATAATGACGGTTATCGATGATACGACCAGAAGTATCGCTCTACAAAAGGGAGGCACTGATACTTCCAGTAACCTCCCCGAATTGATTAATGTTGGTATGATTGATTGTTCATTTGAGATTGACCTTGTTGGCCTTGTTGAGACTGACCTTGCATTTGTGTTTGCTGCTGTTGTTGCTGTAATTGTTGTTGAGATTGGCTAATTTGTTGTGAAATTTGGTTTAATGTGTTAAACGATTGAAGTGATTGTTCAACACTGCTTAACATTTGTGTTGCTTGGTGGATTGATTGCTGCAGCTGTTGGAATGTTTTTTGCTGTTGCTGCTGTGCTTGCGAGCTAAATTGCTGTAATTGTTGCATCAACTCACTCGATTGTTGTTGTGTTTGGCCTGAAGGCATAGTCATTGAACCTGTTTGTTGATTGTTTGATTGAAGTTGATTGAGTGCACTTGAGATCGAATTTATTTGGTTGCGTAGTGGGTTTAATTCTTCACCGATCTCTTCATCAACTTTTTGAGCAGCAACGCGTTCCATTTTCGCTTCTTCAGCTTCCTCCTCTAGGATGCTCTTTGTGTCCTCTTCCATTGCGAACTCCTCAGCTGCTTCAGCACTTTCTTCAAAGATGCTTCTAGTGTCTTTTTCCATAGCGAATTCCTCCCTAAATTGTTGGTTTGGTCCTTCTCGACGTTTTGTTACATACGCTGGCGCAGGTTCAGGTCGATCTGCATAACGATAAATCACCACACCTGCTGTCGCTAGTACCAAAACGAGCAAGAAGAAAAACATTCCTGTAATGGTCATGCACCCCCAGTGTGGCTGCCTCATTTGAATCATCTTTAACGAGGCAACGCGCTTATTGTAGGCGATTTAAAAACTTTCTATGTAAAATTAAATGTGTTCGATAAATAGTAATTTTAACAAGTAAAAAATGTTCGATTCTTTTGTTCGAAAATTAATAATCGTTTTTAAGATTTTACTGTAACCTTTTTAGATTGGTTAGCGTCATATAAGTGAAAATACATATAGTGAAAGGGGAACGAACGTATGATAAAGAAAACGATCCAAGTGAGTGGAGTAGTTGCTGCAGTCGTCAGTTTCGTTATCATGATTCAACTAGTGATCACACCAGGTGCAGAGCATAAGGGGATGTCAACGGCTCTAGCCAATGCCGAGGAAGGGACGCTAGTTGTTACGGGTGTCGGTGAAATTAGTGTTGAGCCTGATATCGCTTTTCTTCATTTAGGCGCACAAGCTGTTTCATCATCGGCTGATGAGGCACAAACAGAAGTGAGCAAACGAATCAGTGCGGTTCGTCAAGTGCTAAACGATTATGGCGTTGAAGACGATGCGATCGAAACGGCTCGTTTTCATGTGTATCCAGAATCACGACCTGATCAGGACGAGGAGAGATATCGAGCCGAACATATTCTTGAAATCGAATATAAGGAACTTGAGCGTATTGGCGAACTGCTCGATGATGTCACTGCCGCTGGAGCGAACCGAATTGAACAAACTCGATTTGGTTTGCAAAATCCAGAAGAAGCAGAGCATGAAGCTCTAAAACTTGCGATCGAGAAAGCAAAAGCACGAGCTGATATAATGGCTGAAACTGCCGGTCGCTCAAGGGGTGAGGTGCTACAAATCGCAGACCAGGCCGCACGTGTCACCCTACCTGTCCAAGCCGAGTTACGTCAGGAAATGGCTCAGGATGCAGCAATGTCTACTGTGATCGAACCAGGTGAGGTGCAAGTAAGACAACAGGTGGATGTGATTTATCGATTACAGTAAGGGGTTTGGATAAGGAGAGAAAATAAAAATAACGATTGAGAGACGTAATCGCTGTAGGACGAGGCGGTTTCGTCTTTTTTGTTGTTTATGAGGTGCAGGTAAGGGGGCAGGATAGGGGGGAAGTGAAGATGAGGACAAAACGCTGCTGGATTGAGGGGGAGATGTCCTTCATAAGTCGGATGAAGGACAAAAGGCTGCTGAATCGAGGGGGAAATGTCCTTCAGGAGCCCGATGAAGGACAAAAGGCTGGCTGAATCGAGGGGGAAATGTCTTTGATAAGCCGGGTGATGGTTACCGTAAAAGGGGCTCATAATAAAATTAGTCATTAATAAACGACTTTTATTTATAATATGACCATTGATGGACCCCGACTATCGTAAAGTTTTTGTCTAGAATTCTTTTTATTCTCTTTTTGGAATTTATAACCCTGCACCAGTCATGGATGATATTTGTCGTGATTTTATGATTTGGGAAAAGAACGTTAAATTCATTCACATTTCGCATAACAGCAGTTGGGATGACTTCTTCGTAACCATATTCCTGACAAATACATTCTCTACCCTCGATCGTAATTGAAAGCGAGTCGCATTGAACGCAAGTGATCCCTTTTTTCAGTTGGTCATAATTATAAGAGGGTATTTGTGTAAATGGAGAGTCTTTTATATGCCGTGAATGTAATTGTCCAGCCAAAATCCTGTGTTTTTCATTTAACTTTGAAGGTATCATACTTAGCTTTTTTACGTAGCGATTAACTTGAGTTGGGAAAATAAATGGCTTATTGAGAGGTGTTTGGTATAACGTGAATTCGGGATTAATATAAACGACAGAAGCATAAATCGGCATAGTGATTTTAAGAGACTGGAGTAACTGTCGAAGAAGAGATGCGCTTCAATTTAATTGGTTAAGAGGATTAGTAATTTCAGAGTCGGGAGTCTTGTATAACCTCTCTGATTCATAATAATAATCACCTTCAAAATTTTTTACTTCAAAGATATAAATTGATTCTTGAAAAATTAGAAGTGAGTCAATTTGAAACATGGTGTTATTTTGTTTTAGGAGCAGATCATTTAATATAAAACATTCACTCTGAATCTTTTCTGTTAATGAATCAAATATTATTTCCCCTTCATATCCCTTTTTTAGATTGAAAAAGTGTTGCTTATCTTTTTTAGACAAATCCATGCGATTGTTTAATGATTTCAGGATAAGTAACTCGGTAGACTCATTACGAGATTTATATGGGCATAGTCAACATCCTCTCCTAATTTTTGATCATCCAAAACTATTATACATAATATCGTTATCGATTACGGTGAACCTTGTCACAAATCGAGAGAGAAATGTCTTTCATGAGCTTGATGAAAGACAAAATGCTGCTGAACCGAGGGGCAAATGTCCTTCATGAACAGGATGAAAGACAATTCGCTACTCGGTCGAGGTGAAACTGTCTTTCATAAGCCGGATGAAGGACAAAAGGGTGCTGAATCGAGGGGGGAAGTGTCCTTCATAAGCTGGATGAAGGACAAATGACTGCTGGATCGGGGGCGGAAATGTCCTTCATAAGCCGGATGAAGGACAAATCGCTGCTGGATCGGGGGCGGAAATGTCCTTCATAAGCCGGATGAAGGACAAATCGCTGCTGGATCGGGGCGGAAATGTCCTTCATTTCAGGTAACCCAATACCGCTCCTAAGCTCTGTAACAAATCCGTCAAGATTTTTCGCTATAAACCCCTCTCGTTGTAACAAATGTCACAACGCATTTTTTTGATCCTTGTTATTCTATGTATAGCGAAAAAACATTATAGGTAACATTCACTTATAAATTAACGTTGGAGGGGTTTAATCATGAGTATGTTTTGTTTTCAATGTCAAGAAACAGCGCAAGGAACAGGTTGTACAATTGCCGGGGTATGTGGTAAGAAAGACGACTTAGCTAATATGCAAGATCTATTAATTTATACAAGTAAAGGCGTTTCAATTGTCAACAACGTTGCGCGTGAACTTGGTTTAAATAAAAAAGAAACAGATGATTTTATCGTTCGTGCACTTTTCATGACGATCACAAATGCCAACTGGGATAAACAAGCGTTTTATGACACCGTACGAACAGGCATAGCATTACGTGAAGAGATCAAATCTGTAATCGAAGCAGCAGGTCATAACGTAGAAAACACAAGTGACTTTGTAACATGGTCAGCCGTAACGAACAATGACCTTGAAATCAAATCAGCAAGCCAAGAAGTAAGTATCCTTGCAACTAAAGATGAAGATATTCGTTCTTTACGCGAGCTTGTTGTCTATGGTGTCAAAGGAATGGCGGCTTATTTAGAGCATGCGAACAACTTAGACTATGATAATGATGAACTTCACGCGTATATGCAAAAAGCTCTTGCTGAAGTTACAAATGATGAATTAACAATGGAAGACCTTGTTAATTTAGCAATGGAATGCGGTAAATATGGTGTAGAAGCAATGGAACTATTAGATAAGGCCAATACAACAACATATGGTAGCCCAGAAATCACTAAAGTAAACATCGGTGTACGTAACAACCCTGGTATTTTAATCAGTGGTCATGACCTAAAAGATATGGAAGACCTTCTAAAACAAACTGAAGGTACTGGTGTAGATGTCTACACGCACAGTGAGATGCTACCTGCTAACTACTACCCAGCATTCAAAAAGTATGATCACTTTGTCGGAAACTACGGAAATGCATGGTGGGAGCAAACACGTGAATTTGATAGCTTTAACGGCCCAATCTTAATGACAACAAACTGTATAGTGCCACCGAAGTCTTCATACAAGAATCGCATGTACACTACTGGTGCAACAGCAGTAGAAGGTGTTATTCATATCGATAAGAACGAAGATGGCACAAAAGACTTCTCAGCTATTATTGAGCATGCAAAAACTTGTGAACCGCCAACAGAAATTGAAAATGGTGAAATCGTAGGTGGTTTCGCTCACGAGCAAGTATCTCAACTAGCTGGTGATGTTGTTGAAGCGGTTAAGAGTGGTGCGATTAAACGATTCTTCGTGATGGCAGGTTGTGATGGCCGTCATAAGAGTCGTGAATACTACAAAAACTTCGCTGAAGAATTACCAAGTGACACAGTGATTTTAACAGCAGGCTGTGCGAAATATCGTTATAACAAACTTGATTTAGGTGATATTAACGGGATTCCACGTGTGCTTGATGCAGGTCAATGTAATGACTCGTACTCATTAATCATGACAGCCTTAAAGCTTAAAGATGCATTTGGATTAGAGAGTGTTAATGACTTACCATTATCATATAACATTGCATGGTATGAACAAAAAGCCGTTATTGTCTTCTTATCACTATTATACCTTGATGTGCAAAACATCCATGTAGGCCCAACTTTACCTGCTTTCTTATCAGATAATGTTAAGAACTTCTTAATTGAGAAATTTAACATTGGAGGCATTACAAACACTGAAGATGACATCAACATGTTCATGAACGGCGAGGTTACAGCTTAATAATTATAACGAGCAGAATCGATTGTGATTCTGCTCTTTTTTTATGAATGATGTGAGGACCCCTAGAGTGCGCCAGCAGAGAGCAAAGATAAAAAATAGGCTTCCTCGCGCTTCCTAAGGTTGATATTTCGGGATCGATCACTGAGGGGGGAAGAAATAGATTCGAGGAGTGCCTATTCATTAAATCCATGCGATTGGGAACCATAAAGGTATAACCCTAGTATTGAAGCTGAACGGACGAGAGAAGGAGTGACCGGATGGTATGACAATTTCTGAAATCTTCATACGGACAACAGTCGCTTTTATTGTTCTTTATATTTTATGCCGAACCCTAAATAAAAAGCTGATTTCACAAATGACATTTTTTGATTTTGTTGCGGGGATCACGATTGGTTCAATTGCAGCAAGTCTTTTGCTTATGCAAGATTTGCCGTTATGGATAGGAGTTATTGGCCTCATTCTTTTTTCCTTTTTTACTTTCTTTACGAATATTGTAGCGATAAAAAGTTTAACAGGACGAAAGGTATTAGAAGATGAGCCGACATATTTGATTAAAAACGGACAAGTCTTAGAAGAAGGTTTGAAAAAGACTAGGATGACGATGGATAGTTTATTGACCAACTTAAGGAAAAAAGATGTTTTTTACGTAGATCAAGTGGAAAGTGCGTTGTTAGAAACAGATGGTACTGTTTCCGTCCTAAAAAAACCACCTTATTTAGAAGCGATGCAAAAAGACGTTCAACATGTGCAGGCAAGTAGGGGAAATGCGCAAGCTTTTATCGTTGATGGGCGAATTTTGGAAAAAAGCCTTGAATTACTCGGTAAGGACCGCGATTGGGTGGATCAAGTGTTACAAGAGCAAAAGATTGTTCGTCTTGAAGATGTGTTTTTTGCTCAGGTTGATCAACTCGGTAATATTTATATAGACACACGGAAGGATATGACATAATTAACGACGGTTTATCAAGGACTGTTTCTCAAAAGCTTAATCACACACTTTTGAGAGCAGTCCTTTAATGTTTTTTTGGCTGCCAATCTTTACTGCTTGGCGAATGAGAAATTATATATTAAAATAACCTTTTAGGGAGAGTGAGTAAAATGGAGAATCAATCATTTGAAGTCCTACGACAACAGTCTCAACTTAATGAAGCAACTTTGCAAGTAAGAGATATATGGTACCAGTTAGCTGAAGGGTTTTACTCAATTACGACTGATTACCGAACGTATAGTTCGTTAATTGAGCAATTACAAAGTAAGTTTCCAAATGGATGGCAGTTACAAATTGATGAAAAGGAAACAATTAAGGCGACATTTGTGTTCACAAATGGAGAAGGTACTTTAACGGTAGAGAAACAAAGTAGTGGTAAAGAATCAATCCTTGTTACGTCATAGATATATATAACAATGAACGAGCCAACGGAGGGCAGAATGATGTCCTTCGTTGGCTCGTTTTATTTAGCTGAAGTTCATTCCTTGTGGTACCGGGGTATAAGAACTGATCATTGATGATGTTGCCTGTTCTTGCATTGTCGGGACAGGGTAATACCCTTTTTGGTTCATATATTGCCAAACTTCATACGCTTGCTCTGAGCAGTTTACAGCACTTTGTTGCATCATCCGCCGAATTTCTGGATCGGCACATTCAAGAGCAGCTACCATCTTCATAGAAGCAGATGCTTTATGATTCGTTAAGATCCCCGTAGCAATATCCTTATCATCCAATTGAGTTGGTGACATATTTGGTGATTCTGATTGCGGTGCTTGCTGCGTGCCATAAATAGGAGCTTGTGAGAGTTGTGAACGGTATGGTTTAGGTGTACTCATCCCGCGATTGTTCACTGCTTGGACAATTGTGTTGTATTCTTGAGTCATAAATTGTAATTGTTTATCCATAAGGTTTTGTAATTGAGGATCACTTACATGAGTGCGATAAAGTTTAAAGAGGTTAAGGCCATTTACAGCACTAGTTAAAACTTCATGGATTTCCATTGTTTCGTGTGCACCTAGCTGTTTGTTCATCATAATGAATTCCTCCCTTGAAGTAATGAAAGTAAAGTACAAATTCATTATTTGCAAGTTCAAAATAATTATTTGCTGATGTTTTAAAATGTGCTGATTAAGTTAGAAGGCAAACTAGCTTTACGATTATTTGCCGTATGGATAACTCCTTTTATAAACCTTTATATAAAAACCATTCATAATTGGAACGTAAAATAAACATCCTATCCATGATAGGTGAGAATGATTATGGTTGCTAATGACTCTACAAAGCGCGAACAAACAATGTCTACCTCTCAAACTTACAATTTTTGTAATTTTATCAGCCGTTTGGATGAAGAAATGTTATACTAGACATGCATCAAAAGTCATTTTTTTACAATCATTTATAAAGAGAGGGGAAGCATTGTGCGTGAAATTCAAGTGAACATGATCACATGTATCGATGAAAGTTGTGGCTTTATATTTTTCGTGAAAGATAAGCATTATTTGGATATTCAATCAGCAACATGTCCTGTATGTCAAGCAAAGGTTGAGCAAGTGGGGCAAATTCGAGCGACCGTTGAAAAGGTCGAAGGCGAGCTCTGTGATGATTGACACTCAAAAAGGAACGAATGACAAAGACTGTCCGCTAGTGGTATGAAACCTTAGTGGACAGCCCCTTCCTCAATATGAGAAAGCCGTTGTTCAAAAGGCAGTACAATATCTACTGTTGTACCTTTACCTTCTTTGCTTGAAAAATTTATTTTCCCTTGATGATTTTCTACAATTTTACAACTCACCATTAATCCAAGACCAGTTCCTTTCTCTTTTGTGGAATAAAAAGGCTCTCCTAGTCGTTTTAACCGGTCTTTTGGCATGCCTGGTCCATGGTCGCTAATACGAATGATGATGTTATCGTCATTAATTTGATCTAAATGGACGTATACAGCCCCTTTTCGAGGACTCGCTTCTAAAGCATTTTGAATAATATTAATAAACACCTGTTTTAACTGATTTTCGTCACAGTCAATCTCAGGTAGGTGGCCAAGGGATGTCACGATTTCAATATCTTTCATCAACGCCTGAGAATCAAGTAAAGTGATCACTTTCGTTAGGATCGTTTTGACGTCATGTTTTTGAAATTTAACCTGGTCATTTGGCTTGGCTAACGATAGAAACTCGTAAATAACGCCTTCTGTACGTTCCAGCTCTGTGAGCATAATATCTAGATGTTCTTGTTTAAATTCTTGGTTTGATTTTGCTAATTGGATAAACCCTTTAATTGATGTAAGTGGATTACGTATCTCATGTGCAACACCTGCGGCAAGCTGACCAACGACGGAAAGTTTTTCAGACTTTCTTAACCATTCTTCCATCATTTTTTGCTCGGTAATGTCCCGGATAACTGTTTGAATCGCTCGTTCACCATTATATGTAATTCTTGCAGCTGTTGTAATAGCCGATAATGACTTCCCGTCGTAGCGAATGATTGAATGCCTAAGTTTCTTAGATGTGGTTTGGTTGAGTAGAGCGACTGTTTCTTCACGGATCAAATCCCGTTCTTCGTCAGGTATAAAGGAAAAAGAAGGAGTGCCAATAATCTCATCTTTATTCTTTGCACCTAAAAGCTTTATGCCTACTCGATTTACATAAACAATCCTTCCATTGAGGTGAACAAAAATGGCTTCTGGAGATAGTTCAACTAATCGGCGGTAGCGGTCTTCACTTTCCATCAATTGTTGCTGTATCATTACTTTTTCCGTAATATCCTGTAATTGACCAATAATAAACGTTGGTCTATTGTCATGGTCACGGATTAATGTAAAACTTACTAACCCCCATAAAGGATGTCCTTTTTTATGAAGATAACATTTTTCTAGTTGAATGCTTTCAATTTCACCGCTAGTTAATTGTTGTAATTTTCTTGACGTGATTTCTACTTCATTTGGATGTGAAAGCAAAGCTGTTGTTTCACCAAGGATCTCATCCTTACTGTACCCAAGAAAGTTACATAAGCTTTGATTAACCTCGATAAATCGACCTTTTAAGTCCAAGATTGACATGGCGGCTGGTGATTGGTTACATATCGTTTTGTAAAAATTTGATGAGCTCATTGAATCCCACCTTGTCTTCATTGTTTCCCTAAGTATCGCTTAAATAGTAAAAATCCGCCACTCATTCGACAAAGTAAATGAATATTCGACATAAAAATGTCGTGCGATTTAAAATTATATTCAAAACGAAAAAAGGAAAGGACGATGCCTTTCCTTTTTTAAAGGGATTATTATGTTGTTTCTTCAGGCGTAGTGGTTTCATCATCTGGATCAGTAGTCTCGTCCTCAGGATCTGTTGTTTCTTCCTCAGGATCTGTTGTTTCTTCCTCAGGGTCGGTAGTCTCATCCTCAGGATCTGTTGTTTCTTCCTCAGGGTCGGTAGTCTCATCCTCAGGGTCGGTAGTCTCATCCTCAGGCTCTGTTGTTTCTTCCTCAGGGTCATCTTCCTCTTGGGTTGGGTCATCCTCAGGAATAAAGAGGTAGCCTTCTTCAGCTAGTTCACCAATGATTTTTACAACTTCTCCACGTGTGATTGGCTTTTTAGGCTGGAAAGTTCCATCTTCATAGCCTTCAATTACTCCAGTTTCTGATAGCCATTCAACATAAGGTGTATACCAAATATCTTCTTCAACGTCTCCAAAGTGACCTTTGAATTCACGACCTCTCACATTCGCATTTCCACGACCAGGATTTTGCAAGGCTGCCATATCTCTATTTTGTGCTTGTGCCTGTGCTCTTGGTTGTTGTTGCGTTGCCGTCTGATTTGTTTGTTGACGTTGAGTCGTCATTTGATTAGTTGCACCGCGGTTACGCTGTGTTGCGACATTGTTAGGCGTTACGGTTTGATCAACTCTTGGGTTTGGTGATGGAGTTTGGAAATTTTGGTTTTGTGCGGCTGTCATGTTACGATCAGCATTTTGCACATTTTGTGCTCCAGGATCACCTCCACACCCGACAAGACTTCCTGCAAAGATTGTAGCTGCTGATAACTGCAGTAAATGTTTCTTCATTGCTATCTCCTCCTTTCGCGATTATTGTGTGAAGATGAAGGAAGATTACACTTAGAAAAATGAGTCAATTTCATCAAGATTTTTTTCAATAAAAGGAACAGTCATGGGGAAGATAATTAAATATGATAAGGATGAACGGACCTTACAAGTTACTAACATTGATGTGTAATTTCCATATGAAAGGTGATCGGTTTGAAATCATTTTTTGAGAAGGTTTATTCGGAGGATCTTGAACGATTAACAACTATTTTTAAAAACATTTTCAACCACATATCAGAAATTATGTTTTTGATGGAAGTAAAAGGTGATACTTTTCGTTATGTTTTTGCCAATAAAGCTGCATTAAAAGCATTGAAGATCTCAGAAACGGAGCTCATCGGTAAAGCGTTTGAAGAAGTCTTACCTAATGATGAAGCAATGAAATTGAAGGACATATACACGATGGTCGTTCAGCAAAAAGAAGATCTCAGCTATGAAGATCAGCTCTTTAACGAAGGTCAAAATAAGGTGTCTTATTACGAAACAATGCTTAATCCGATCATTGATAAAGATGGAACCTGTTCATATGTGCTTGCGATAACAAGAGATATAACGGAACGAACAATTCGAGAACAAGAATTAAAGGAAGCGAAGGAAAAGTTAGAAGAGAGTGAACAACGGTTTAAGTCATTAGTTGAACAAAATAAAGATGCTGTATATAGCTGTAATTTGAATCGCGAGTTTACAAGTGCTAATGATGCCGTGTATGAAGTTACTGGCTACCTCCAAGAGGAGTTAATAGGAACGTCTTATGAAATGATTTTAAAGAAAAAAGATATCGAGCGAATTAATGACCATTTTGATAAAGCAATTGCTGGAGAGTCACAAGAGTATGAGTTAGAAATCACACATAAACAGGGTTTCAATGTTTACCTTGATATAAAAAATATACCGATGGTCGTTGACGGGAAAGTCGTTGGAGTATTTGGGATTGCCAAAGACATTACAAAAGAAAAACATCGTGAAAAAGAATTAATTGATACAAAAGAAAAACTGCAAGCCTTATTCAATCATACGGAAGAAGGTATTGATATTATTGACGAAGAGGGGAATGTGATCGGTGTCAATCCGGCATACGAAAAAATGTTTGGCTATAAGGAAGAAGAAATCGTTGGCAAACCTGTGTTTTTATTGTCAGAGGATAAAAGCTATGCAAAGGAATTGCTTGAGAAGGTGAAAAGAGGAGAGCTTGTCAAAGGAGAAGAGGTTAAAAGCCGTACTAAAGATGGTTCAATTATTTATGTGAACCTAACATTATCACCGATACATAATGAGCATGGCGAAGTCGAAATGATTTCAAGCTTATGCCGAGACATTACCCAACAAAAACAGGCGGAAAAGACGTTAAAAGAAAGTGAAGAGCGCTATCGACTCATTGCCGAAAATACGGATGATATGATCAAGGTTATCGACCCTAATGGGGTTGTTCAATACGCCTCACCTTCACATGGACGAATGCTTGGGTATGAACCTGATCATTTTGTTGGAAAGTCTTATTTATACACCATTCATCCAGATGATCTTGCGGTTGTCGAAGCGAAAGTAAAGCTTGCAAAGAAAAAGACAGACGAGCCAACATTGGTGGAATTTCGTCGTCTTCACAAAAATAGCGAAGTGACCTGGATAGAAGCGGTTATGACACCTGTATTTGACGAAAAGGACGAACTCGAGAAGCTTATCATCGTTTCAAGAGACATTTCTGAGCGTAAAAAACAAGCAGAGTTACTTGAATATTTAGCGTTTCATGATCCTTTGACTGGATTAGTGAACAGACGGATGTTTACTGAAGTCATTCAGCAGCAGTTGGCACTCATTCAACGAAATGACCAATCGCTAGCCGTCATGTATATGGATATCGATAAATTCAAAGGTATTAACGACACCCTTGGTCATGAGATTGGTGATGAATTACTTAAACAATTCTCCAATCGATTGAAAGAAAACGTAAGGGAAAGTGATGTGCTGTGTCGAGTTGGTGGAGATGAATTTTTAATATTAATTAATAATGTATTAAGTAAAAAGGAAGTTTGTGTGATTGCTGAGCGAATCCATCAATCACTGCAAACACCGTATAAGATCAGAGGCGAAACGATCAAAGCAACATCAAGTATCGGCATAGCGATGTATCCAAGTGCCGGAGAAAGTTATAAAGACTTAATCAGACACGCAGATGAAGCTTTGTACAAAGCAAAAATAACACGGAATAATTATCAATTTTACAAAAAAGAGGGGTCGGGACAAAACTAGTTAAAATATTGGTAATAGCTTCACTCGCCAAAAGCCCGTTGTGAGAAACCCACTCACAACGGGCTTTAAAAAGATGGTGGCGGTTACGCTCATTGCGGGACAAAAGGTAAAAGGGAAGCCAACCTATTGTCCCAGCCTTTTTAGTGGTTATTAATGAAGATCTGTTTCGTCAGCTGGATTTGCTTCAACAGCAACTTCATAAGCATTTAAAATTGATTTTTTTTCAACGTCATCGGTTACACCAATTAAATATTGACCATCTTCATCATCTTCAACTCGCATCAGAACCGTTTCATCATCAGCGGACAGGAGAGCATAAGATTGTTCCTTCATATCGAATAAGGCTTCAACATTATATTCTTTTTCATTCCCCTGTTCATCCTCAATTGTTATTTGGTCACGTATTTCATGATGTTCCATAGGAGCACCTCACCTCATTAATGGATTCAATGATACTTTACCCATAAAAGAAGTGACCTATTTCATCTTCATTGATGGAGAGTAAAGGAAGAAATGGAAATGGATCTTTATTGGGACGACAACGGTATGCACAACGTTTAAATCTTTCACTACGCACTAATTAGAATAAAGCTAACAACGAATCTTTCTCTTCTTGAGATAATGCTTTTTCAGCCATAGGGAACAAAATTTGTTCTTCTTTCGCAAAATGATTAACCAATGTTGTATACGCGACATGGAGGTGATTAATAAGTGTCATCGCTATTTCTTTAGTTACATGTTCTGTTTCATTGACTAGCTCAATAAACGCCCGAATATTTTCTTTAGCTAAATCATGTTCATATTCCATGACAGCAATTGGTCCACCTTCATAACCGATATGCTTAGCGAGCATTGGAAATAGTGTGTCTTCTTCTCGAGCCGAATGTGGATCTAGGTCTTTAACAAAGCTGATAACGGTTTGATAAAGCTCATGAATCGGTTCATTCCAGTTCTCAATCGTATTATCGTTAGAGATCGCCTTTGCCTGATTGTAAAAACCATCCATTTGTTGTCGTAACGGACCATGTTCTTTCTTTAATTGTTTTAACGCTTCACAGTAGTCCTCCTCTGATATATGGTTCAGATCTGAATGATGGTGACAAGCATGTGATAAATCCATTATATCTACCTCCTCAAGAGATTAAGGTTGTTTTTCTTTTGATTATCTTTAGTTTAAGTTAAGTTTAGAGTTGTTTCTGTAACAACCGTCACAGTTCGTGAGAATCCTTATCCGCAGGCGGTGCGAATAAACGCCCATCGCTGGTTTATCCCCTTTGCTAGCGCACTCCGCCCCTGTACCACACCAAAAAGGCTGTTGAGTATATACTCAACAGCCTGTAAAAAGACACGTGGTCTGCATGTTTCCTTCATTAGATGTTTCGAACATCTCCCATTTGTTGTTCAGCCATTTGAACAAGGCGTTTTGTAATTTCACCGCCTACCGAACCGTTTGAACGAGAGGTTGCATCTGCGCCAAGGTTTACACCAAATTCTTGCGCAACTTCTTCTTTCATTTGATCAATGAATTGTTCTGCTTGTGGAGCTACTAAATTGTTGCTGTTATTTGCCATGATGAAACAACTCCTTTTCAAATGATTAATGATTTGAACCTCTTTATTAAGTTGTAGTCCTATCATTTCACGTCCTACTTGTGATCATGCAAATGAGTGAAGAAAAATTGTTGGTAATTCTAGGAACTGCCAAAAAATAACAGGTAGGTCAATACAGGAAGAGTAATGGCTTCGCACATTACATAAAGGGCACTGAAAAAGTGAATTTCACACTTTTTCAGTGCCCTCGTAATTCTATCCTTTCTTTTTCGAAAAAACATGTTGAATATTCGAAAAACTGGTAAAATATAAACAATAGAGTGCGACAGGAAATTGGCATGAAGTGGTAATAAGTAGTGCTGAGTTGTCGCGAACGTTGATTTAATAGGCTATAACCCTATTAGACCTCGAAAGGACAATATGACTCAGATATCCGAGGTATACGGATAATCACACCCAAAACGGCTCATCCAGCAATGGGTGTGTTCGGTTGCATGAGGGAATGCCTAATTATCCCCTGAAGTCTTGATATCGGGATATAGGGATAGCGTGGTAGTGATATGAAAGGAATTAATCCCGCCATTGCGGACCAATTCAATTCCTTAAATATCCGTGGTTAACGAAAAGTGAATTCTTTTAAGCGTCGTTATTATAGCTCTAAATCGGGAAAAAAGACTGATACCCGAAACAGCAGAAAAGTGTTCTTCTATTGACACTATGCTATATCCAATGCTGTCGGCGTATAGAGAGGATCTAACCCATGCGTATCTACACATGCTAAACTTGTCAATACCCAACATGGTCTTGAGCATTCCCTCCCTTCGCTATCAACAAAGAGAAGGTGACATGGCTTAAGTAGGTGGAGTGTAAACAAAACGGAAATCCATAGTGGGTAAAGGATGAAGGAAGAAGCGAATGCCATCAGGACGAAAGTCCAGCCAAAGAACACTTGATAAGGCGATGGATAGTGTCGGCGAAGAGCCAATCCCATGACACATAGCGAAAGCTAGCTGACTTCCAATCTGGTATGTTTTGCTTGATAAAAAACGAAAAGTAGTCAAATCCTCTGAAACCGTCCAAATCGTTTTAGCCGAGAGGACTGCGGATGATGGCTTTGGTACACAAACCAAACAAGGAGAGATGTGCGATGAAAAGCTTATCCAGAAACACCGGTAAGTCCGCTGCTCTTCCTGTTACTAACTGGAACGATATCCCTTGGAATCGTCTAGAAAAGTACGTGAGGAGATTACAACAGCGGATTTATCGAGCGGATAGTCTTGGTCAAAGAAGAAAGGTAAGAAGCCTGCAAAGGTTATTGATGAAGAGTAAAGCAGCATTACTGCTTTCCATCAGAAGAGTAACACAAATCAACAAAGGAAAAAGGTCTGCGGGAGTAGATGGCTACACTGCTTCAACTCCAAAGGAACGTGTGGAATTATACAACAAGATGAAAAATTTACACCTAAGTCAACATAAACCGAAAGCAACACGCAGAACCTACATCCCAAAGAAAAACAAAAAACTGCGACCACTAGGGATTCCAAACATGATTGACCGCGTTTATCAAAACGTAGTCAAAATGGCACTAGAACCCCAATGGGAACAACGTTTCGAAATGACATCTCATGGTTTCCGACCAAAAAGAGGTGTACATGATGCTGTATCCGATATCTGGCTGAAAACCAGCGGCGCAAACAGCAGGAAAATGTGGGTGTTTGAAGGTGACTTTGAAGGTTGTTTTGACAACTTAAATCATGATTATATACTTGAACAGGTAAAAGACTTCCCTCAAAAGCAACTTTTGAGAAGATGGCTTAAAGCTGGTTACATGGATAATGATGTATTTAATGAAACACCACAAGGTACACCACAAGGCGGTATAGTGTCACCATTACTGGCTAACATCGCGCTGCATGGTATGGAAAAAGAGTTAGGTATTGAGTACATGCTTGAAAAAAGAAAAAGAGACCCAAATGGTAGATGGAGTATTAACGACGTGTCTAAGAACAGCCCAAGAATCTCAACAGTGAGATATGCCGACGACTGTGCGCCACGAAGGTGCGGTGCGTAAGCACCGAAGCTATGCTGTATAGGAGATGAGGGAGGGCC
>NZ_JAHPIV010000012.1:0-68017 GCF_019039105.1 Desertibacillus haloalkaliphilus
TGGACAAAAATACTCCCCCTAAGGTAAAACAGATTTTTATTTTTTAATCTGTCTACCCTAGAGGGAGCATATCATTTAAGCACAGCCTCTCATTTTATTTCTTTTTAATTTTGCCGTCCCACTTTTTGAATCCACCCTTTAGATGGTAGAGGTTTTCACAGCCACGTTTCTTTTTCAAAATCGTTGCGGCTTGTTTACTTCTTGCCCCTGATTGGCAGTAAAGATAGACCGGTTGATCTGTACGAATTTCATTGAGACGCTGGCGGAGTTGCGACATCGGGATGTTGCGGGCACCTAGGATATGACCACCATCATATTCTCTTGGTTCACGTACATCTATAAGCTGAGCTTTACGATAACCTGTACGGAATTCTTCTGGGGTTAGATCTTGTAAATATTTTGGCTTGATAAAGCGTCTAGCAATTAAGAAAATCAGTACAGCAATTAGAATAATCCATAAAAAATCCATGAATGAACGAACACTCCTTTTACGACATCATCATTTCTATATAAATTATAATCATCATAGCCAGAATTAGCAAAGACTTTATAACTATAATGGATCGATCTTCGTTGTGCAAGTGCAGTTTTTTGACAGCCTGTTAACTTTTGTTAAACTAATGTTAGGATATACTTTTCAAAATGAGAGAAGAGGTTAGACATGAAAGAAACATGGCATTTTATTGACTCAGGGAATTGTTCGCCCGCTTATAATATGGCACTTGATGAGGCATTATTAGACTGGCACAGCAAAGGGAAAGTCCCACCTGTGATTCGCTTTTATGGCTGGGATCCGGCAACCCTATCGGTTGGCTATTTCCAAAAGGTAGAAAAAGAAATTAATATGGAGGCTGTGAAAAAGCATCACTTAGGGTTTGTTCGTCGCCCTACAGGAGGGAGAGGGGTGCTCCATGATCAAGAGTTAACCTACAGTGTGATTGTGTCCGAGGATCACCCGGAAATGCCCGCAAGCGTGACGGAAGCATATCGCGTAATTTCGCAAGGCATCCTTGAAGGGTTCCGTGAAGTGGGGTTAGATGCCTACTTTGCGATTCCAGAATCTAAAGAGGATCGTGAAGCACTTAAAAACCCTAGATCAGCTGTTTGTTTTGATGCCCCTTCTTGGTATGAGCTCGTTGTTGAAGGAAGAAAAGTGGCCGGCAGTGCACAAACGAGACAAAAGGGTGTGATTCTTCAGCATGGTTCAATTATTTTAGAGATTGATGAAGATAAACTATTTGATCTTTTTAACTACCCAAATGACCGGGTTCGTGAGCGCATGCAGCGTAATTTTAAAAATAAGGCGGTGGCCATTAACGCATTAAGAGAAAAGCCTCTTTCACTAGATGAAGCCCGTACGTGCTTTAAAAATGGATTTGAAAAAGGATTAGATATTGAACTTGTTCCTTATACGCTAACAAAAGAAGAAGAGGCGTTTGTTCAAAAGCTGGCAAAAGATCGTTACGAATCCGATGATTGGAATTATCGTAAATAAAAAGAGCTGTGGCAGTCCCAACCAGTGGGATCGTCACAGCATTTTTGTTAAAGAGCTTCAATAGATTCAGAAAAACAGCGTTGGAGATCTCTAGTGACTGGACCGACAGGGTATGTTTGTTGGATGGTTCCCTCAATAGAAATGATCGGGGTCACTTCATTACCTGTACTTGTCATAAATACTTCATCAGCGTTCTTTAGTTGTTCGAGCGTAAAAGGCTCTAGGACGACATCAATATGTAGCTCATCTACAAGTGATAAGACGAACTGACGTGTGATTCCATTTAAAATTAAATTTGTTGCTGGATGAGTATAAAGGACGCCATCCTTTATGATAAATATGTTCGATGATGAACCCTCAGTAACATCATTACCACGATGTAAAATTGCTTCATAGCATTGATTATCAGCAGCCTTTCTTTTCGCAAGGACATTTCCTAATAGGTTAATCGTTTTAATATCACATCGAAGCCAGCGAATATCTTCTGTAGTAAGGGCATGTACACCCTCTTTTTTTGCATGTCCATTCGCAGGCCATTCCTTACTAAATCCAGTTATAATCGGTGTGATTTCTGGATCGCGTTCATATAGGTGGTTCCGCGGGGAAATACCTCTTGTCATTTGGATATAGATGAGACCACAGTTAACGTTGTTTTTTTCAATCAATTGTCTAATTAATGAGTAAAAGGTCTCATGTTGATAAGGAACTGCCATATCCAACTTCTTTGCGCTTTCGAAAAAACGCTCAAAATGTTCAGTTAATAGAAATGGTTGTTGATTATAGACACTAATGACTTCGTAAATGCCGTCTCCAAAATTATAGCCACGGTCCTCGAAATCAATTGTAACTTCACCCCTTGTTACAATCTGATCGTTAAATAGTACATACTGCATGTTGATTCCTCCATCTTGATTTTAAGATCAACTTCGATTATCATTCAATTTTGTATTTAGTTTATTACATTTGTGTCGACATTGCATATGGAAATGATAAATCTTTTTTATAAGGTAAAAACGATGATTGTGTGAATGAAGCTCTAAAATATGCAACTAGGGAATTTATGCAAAAAACAACGTGAAAACACAAGCATCGCATTTTTTCTCTTTTTTTCGTAGTTATTTACTTTCTTACAAAGTTGACAAAATTAAAATACGAACGTGCAGGTCACAATATATAGTGTTGATCTTGAAATGTCGAATACTATATATTGATTTGCGGTGAGGTGTATGATAAGCTAAGGCAAGCAAAACGTTCAGCGGTATTCGTCGGCAGAACGTTACTCTATTTGATAAAAAGTGATGAGGACAAGCTTGCCATCAACTTATGGTACATACATCGATGTCTAGTTATGTGATTTTATTAAGGGGGAGAAAATGGAATGACGATGACGATGTCAAAAGGAACAAACATCAACATTGAGCGGTTGAATCAAGATATTGAACAATTTCCTCAAGTCCATCCAATTACAAAGGATATGAAGCTGACAAAACAAGGAGTTTCGAGACTTGTCATGCTCGATCGATATACATTCAAAGATACAGAAAAGGTAACATTAAAAGAAGGCGACTTCGTTGTGTTGACGGTTAAGGAAGACCCGAAGTTTCCTGCACGTGGATTTGGTATTGTTCAGTCCATCAATTGGGATATGAACCAAGCAAAAGTCCGTGTTGATGAAGAATTTCAAGCTATGCTAGAGGATCCAGAAGAAGTAAATTCTGGGGTCGTGACGCGCTCGTTAGACACGATAGAAAAACCGTTAGAAATTTTTTATGAACAAATTGCTAAGCGTAATGCAACTGGACTAGCTTCCGTTGAAACGGACGAAACGAAACGCCAACAATCATTTGAACGCTTTTATGATGAGCTGGTTAAGATGAACTTCATTCCAGCAGGACGTGTTCTTTACGGCGCTGGTGCTGATACAGATGTAACTTATTTCAACTGTTATGTGATGCCTTACGTTCAAGATTCACGTGAAGGAATATCGGAGCACCGTAAACAAGTCATGGAAATTATGAGCCGTGGTGGTGGTGTAGGAACAAATGGTTCAACCCTACGTCCGCGTAACACACTTGCACGTGGTGTCAATGGTAAATCATCCGGTTCGGTATCTTGGCTAGATGACATTGCCAAGTTGACGCACCTTGTTGAACAAGGCGGTTCAAGGCGTGGAGCTCAAATGATTATGCTCGTCGATTCTCACCCTGATATCCTTGAGTTTATTATCTCAAAGATGCAAAACCCAAGAATTTTACGATTTTTACTTGAAAGTTCAAATGATGAGCTTATCAAACAACTTGTAAAAGAAAAGTTACATTTTACGCCATTAACAGAGATGGAAAAGTCCATGTATCAAGGAATTTTGAATTATAAGGCGATCCCGGGTCAAGGTGGATTTGAAGATAGTGTCATTCAGGAAGCTGAAGAAAAACTTAACATCGGCGGGACATACAGCGTCAATAATCCAGAATTTTTAACAGGAGCAAATATTTCAGTGTGTTTAACGAAGGAATTTATGTACGCTGTTGAAAATGATGAAGATTATGAGCTTCGCTTCCCAGATGTTGAGAGCTACAGCGAAGAAGAAATGGAAATTTATAATCGTGAATGGCATGAATGTGGTGATGTTCGTGAGTGGGAAGCACGAGGCTTTAAAGTGCGAACGTACCGCACGATTAAGGCGAAAGAATTATGGAATTTAATTAATATCTGTGCGACATATTCAGCTGAACCAGGTATTTTCTTCATTGACAACGCAAATGACATGACGAATGCAAAGGCGTATGGTCAGAAAGTTGTCGCAACAAACCCGTGTGGTGAGCAACCTCTTGCACCATATTCTGTTTGTAACTTAGCTGCAGTCAACTTGGCTGAGATGGCTGACAAACAAGCCAAAACGGTTGATTTTGAAAAGCTTAAACGCACGGTTGAAACAGGGGTACGTATGCAAGACAATGTTATTGATGCGACACCTTACTTCCTTGAGCAAAATACAAAGCAAGCCAAAGGTGAGCGTCGTGTTGGTTTAGGAGTTATGGGGCTACATGACTTATTAATCTACACAGAAACGGTTTATGGCTCTGAGAAAGGCAATCAATTGGTTGATCAGATCTTTGAAACGATCGCAACGACTGCTTATCGGACAAGCATTGAGCTTGCAAAAGAGAAAGGAAGCTTTCCATTTTTGGTTGGGAAAACTGACGAAGAAACAAAGGAACTGCGTGAGGCATTTATTCATACAGGCTATATGAAAAAAATGCCAGAGGACATCCGCCAAGGCGTATTAAACTATGGCATTCGCAACTCTCACTTATTAACGGTTGCCCCAACAGGGTCAACGGGAACGATGGTGGGAGTAAGTACAGGACTTGAGCCATATTTCTCTTTCTCTTACTTTAGAAGTGGCCGTTTAGGTAAATTTATTGAAGTGAAAGCAGAAATTGTACAAGAATACTTGGATCAAAACCCTGAGGCCGATGAAAATCATCTACCGGAGTGGTTCATCTCGACGATGGAACTTTCTCCTGAAGCTCATGCCGATGTGCAGTGTATTATTCAGCGTTGGGTCGATAGTTCACTATCAAAAACAGTAAATGCCCCGAAAGGATATTCTGTTGAACAAGTTGAGGCTGTTTATGAACGACTATATCGTGGTGGTGCTAAGGGCGGTACCGTTTATGTTGATGGTAGCCGTGATGCTCAAGTATTATCACTAAAAGCTGAAGAAAACAGCTTTGATGATGAGCAAAATAATCATGAACAACATGGATTTAATGAACCGGTTGTGCTCGTTGAAACGATTGCCGATGTCCGTTCAACAGATGTAACATTTGGTTCAGAGATAGGGAATAAATGTCCAGTTTGTCGTGAAGGAACGGTTGAAGATATTGGTGGCTGTAACACATGCACAAATTGTAAAGCGCAATTAAAATGCGGCTTATAAAAAAGTAGACAATGGGGATGTTTCAAAAGGTTTAAATTAATCTTTTGGGCATCCTCTTTTTTTATGAAAGAAAAGCACATGCGGCCTCAGTGGTCGGTCATTTCATCGTTTCCATCACTTCCATCAACTACACCTGTTCATGACCGTACCTTGTGTGAACACTATAAAAAAAGGTAAAAAGGGTGTTAACGATGAATGCATTTATTCCACAACTTGTTTATATTGAACCTAATGCACTTAATTATCCGCTCGGTGTCGAGCTGAAAGATAAATTTGAAAAGATGGGGATTGAAATTCGTGAAACGACTTCTCATAATCAAGTTCGTAACATCCCTGGTGATACTGAATTGCAAAAATATCGAAATGCAAAGTCAACGTTAGTCATAGGCGTTCGAAAAACATTAAAATTTGATACGTCAAAGCCATCGGCTGAGTATGCGATCCCTCTAGCTACTGGTTGTATGGGACATTGTCATTATTGTTATTTACAAACGACGATGGGGGATAAACCATATCTACGCACATATGTGAACCTAGATGATATTTTTGAGGCAACACATCAATATATAGAGGAGCGCAAGCCAGAAATTACTCGGTTTGAGGCAGCTTGTACATCAGACATTGTTGGTATTGATCACCTAACGCATTCACTAAGGAAAGCGATTGAATTTATCGGCCAAACCGAATTAGGGCGACTACGTTTTGTCACTAAGTATCATCATGTTGATCATCTTTTAGATGCGAAACATAATGGAAATACGAGGTTCCGTTTTAGTCTTAATTCCAACTATGTAATCAAGAACTTCGAACCAGGGACTTCTCCTTTTGATAAACGAATTGAAGCAGCGGGGAAGGTAGCTAATGCAAATTATCCTCTAGGGTTTATCTTAGCCCCGCTCTATCGTCATAAAGACTGGGAACAAGGATATCTAGACCTATTTGAACGATTAGAAGCAACGCTGCCATTGTATGCGACAAAAGATCTTACGTTTGAATTAATACAACACCGCTTTACAAAAACTGCAAAGCGAATCATTGAAAAACGTTATCCAAAGTCGAAGCTAGAGATGAACGAAGAGGAACGTAAGTATAAATGGGGGAAGTATGGACGAGGCAAGTACGTGTACCAAAATGATGAAGCAACAGAGCTGAGAGAAACAATTGAATCGTATATTCATAAATTTTTCCCTAACGCAAAAATCGAATATTTCACCTAATACAAGATATTGTCGTCGGTCGTCGATTATAGTACAATTAAGCTGATATGATCATGTATAAATCTGATGAGTAACGGTGAGAGGAACTGGAGGGGACCCGATGCCAACACCTAGTATGGAAGATTATTTAGAGAGAATATATATGTTAATTGAAGATAAAGGATATGCACGAGTATCCGATATAGCTGAGGCGTTGGAAGTCCATCCATCCTCTGTAACGAAAATGGTACAGAAACTAGACAAAAGCGAATATCTCATTTATGAGAAATACCGTGGATTAGTACTTACTCCAAAAGGAAAAAAGGTTGGAAAACGTTTAGTATATCGACATGACCTTTTGGAAGACTTCATGAAAATCATTGGGGTAAATAAGTCCAATATATATGATGATGTTGAGGGGATTGAGCACCACTTAAGCTGGGATGCGATCGACCGAATTGGCGACCTCGTACAATTTTTTGAAGAGGATCAATCGCGAGTCGAGGCTTTGCGCGATGTTCAAAAAAAGAATGAAGAGCAGTCATAGCAATAAGCTATGGCTGCTTTTCATTTTTTAGCTTAACACGCGGACACTTCGTGGCAATTTGCATAGGTTGTTATGGAGGAGGTAGATGAACGTGGAGATCGATGGTGTATTTGAGGGAGGGGGCGTGAAGTCACTAGCTTTTATTGGCGCATTAAGGGAAGTTGAACGAAAAGAGATGACCTTTGATCGTATTGCTGGAACGAGTGCAGGTTCTGTCATTGCATCTTTTATTAAGGCTGGCTATACGAGTCAAGAAATCGAATCTCTTGTCACTAATACTGACTTTACTACATTTATGGATCCGATCAACTCGATTCTTCCTTTTCGTTTTGCGAAATGGGCTCGCGTCTATTGGAAATTAGGTTTATATAGAGGAAACTTACTTGAACAATGGCTTTCTGACCAATTAGCTGTAAAAGGAGTGAAGACTTTCGCAGATCTCCCAGAAGGTTCACTCAAAATTATTGCTTCTGATTTAACACGTGGCCGTCTTATCGTATTACCTGATGATTTGGAGCAATATGGTTTATTGCCAGAGAAGTTTCCAGTTGCGAGAGCCGTGCGCATGAGTTGCAGTATTCCGTATTTTTTTGAGCCTGTAAAAGTGACAGGTGCTTCAGGGAAACGTTTTGTCATTGTTGATGGTGGCGTCCTTAGTAATTTTCCAATTTGGTTATTTCTAAATAAGAAAACGAATAAATTAAAGCGTCCGTTGCTTGGATTTCGGTTATCACCAAAATTTGATGACTTGCCAGAGAATGATATAAAAAATGCGTTAGGACTATTCCACTCTTTATTTGAAACGATGTTGCGAGCACATGACCTTCGGTATATTACAAAAGATCATACCGATAATATCGTATTTATCCCTGTAGAGAGTGTAACGGCTACTGATTTTGATCTTAGTTTAGAAAAGAAAAAAGCTCTCATCAACATTGGAAGAGAGCGTACAAACAGATTTCTTAAACAGTGGACCTATTAATTAGAGGCTCATTCGTTTGCCTGAGCGTTCATAGATTTTGAATTTGATAAATAGCATAGGAGCTAACCATGTGATCCACATTCCCATTAGTGCAGCGTGAATAAATAGAATGGCTGGTTGTTCAGGTAATAGGAAGCTTAGGCTATAGATACTAAACAACCCAATTGTGCCGATCAAGAAGGCGATTGTTTTGCGTGTGTAGTTAGGTGAGATGACCATTCGGTTCTTAATTTGTTCAAAGCCATAACCGACGCCGACACCTAAAAGGAGACCTGCAAAGAAGCTGCTTTTAGGGTTCAATAATACGAGTGCAATGGGTATAACAAAAGAAAAAATAAGTTTATAATTATCAGGCATCGATCCTAACCAATCATAGGACCGGTAAGACATGTAAATGATGAAGCTTGAAATTAAAATGGCGGCCACTACATCAGCTGGCCAATGTGCGCCTGTGTAGAGACGAGAAAAGGAAATAAGTCCAATATAAACACAAGCAAAAACGGTAAACCAACGCTTAGAAATTGCCGGAATTAAAAAGCCCCAGAAGGATGTCGCTGCTTGTACATGACCACTTGGAAATGAATAACCAGTAGTGAGTGGCTGATGATCTCCCGGTCGTTCAATCATAAAAGTAGACTTTAAAAACTCATTAACATACATTGAAAATAGGAAAACATAAAAAAGGTAAAAGCCTATTTTTTTATGTACGACCCAATAAATGAATGGGATAAGTAGAAAGTAACTATATTCGTGGCTGATGAATGAAATAAACGTAAAAAAGAGATTGATCAGCGGATGATCTAATTCAGTTAAAAAGGTTAAAAAGGTAGATTCAAACATACCGCTTTTCCTCCTGCAATGAGTAGTAATGAAAAAGAATCGAGCGATATTAAAAAAGTGCTCGATTCTTTTTCTTGCTCTTATTTTTCTTGCCTTCGATGACTTTCAAATTATGTTCATTTTTTCGTTTATTCAATGGTCGAGTAGGTGTTTTTTTGGCTGTTGCTTTTCTTTTATGTGGAACAACATTGTTTTTCTTGAATGGGTTTGCTCTCTGTGATCTTTGTTGTCGTTGAGGCGCCTGCATACCGTACTTTTTTGCCATGAATCGTTTAAATAAAAAGAAAAGACCAGCAGCGATCCCTACAAAAATAAGTGCTTGAACGAACAAACCAACAGGATCAGTATATAGTCGATAAAGTAAACCTACAACAGCTAGACCGATAATTAATAGGACAAGCGGATGAAACGGCTGACGAGACATTTTGTTCACCTCCGTGGATAGTTAACGAACAAAAAATAACCAATGTTAAATTTACATAGTCTATCTATTCCCTCTTTATTTCCATAGTTTGAAAAAGTCATTCAATTGGTGTAGCGAAAGCCAAAGGCGAAAGTTTACATCTAATATTATGTTATTCTACATCATTCCCATATAATCCTTTTTAATCACTTTCTTCCATTACATTTTCCCCAAATATTCATATTTTAGACCTGGTGAAGACATTTAGCGAAATGCTCTAAGTTTAAAAATGGTGACTTTAATATAAAAAAATGGAAATTTTGTCATTACACCTATAGAGATTACAGGACATGGACATAATACATGCCGAGGTGATGAAGATGGGAAAAGAACAACTAGAACAAAATAAACAAGAAGCACCAATGTCTTATCATGGCAAGATAGCTACGATTGGATTTTTTGGAGGATTGATTTGGAGTATTGTAGCCTATATTGCTTTTTTCTTTAATTTTATGAGAGTTGGGCCTGCATTAGTACTGATGCCTTGGGCATTAGGTGAATGGAAAGAAGGATATATCGGACAAATTGTTGGTATTATTGTCATTTCATTATTGTCCATCGGTGTTGCGTTCATTTACAAATTAATCTTGGAGAAAGTGTATAGCTTGTGGGCTGGCGCTATCTATGGAGTTGCCCTATGGGCATTAGTATTTTACGTGTTAAACCCTGTATTTCCAGGGTTAAAATCTGTCGCAAATTTAGATTCAAATACGATTATTACTTCAATTTGTTTATTTATCATTTATGGCATCTTTATCGGCTACTCGATTTCATATGAGTATGCAGAAACGTATAACTAGCGTGAGCTAAACTATTCAAAAATTGGGACCTATGGTAAAATATATAATGCTGTGTATTTATTCACAAAAAAGAAATAAGGAGAGGCTTCATGAAGAAAATTCTCGTTATTAACGGTCCCAACTTAAATCGTCTTGGATTACGTGAGCCTGATGTTTATGGTCAGCGCACCTTAATTGATTTAGAAACATTGGTCGTTGACTATGGCTTAGGCCGCTCATGTGAAGTGACGTGCAAACAGTCAAATCATGAAGGGGAAATTATTGATTGGATTCATGAGAGTGATGCATTCTCTGGTATCGTGTTAAACCCAGGTGCATTTACACACTATAGCTATGCCATTCGTGATGCGATTGCCAGTGTACAAGTGCCAGTCATAGAAGTTCATATCTCCAATGTGCATGCACGTGAATCGTTTCGACATCATTCGGTTACTGCACCGGTATCAAGCGGCCAAATTGTTGGCTTAGGATTTGGTGGGTACAAACTTGCAATTGATGCATTACTAGCAAAGGGGGAAGATGGATGGAACGAATCGAACAATTAAGAGCCCGCTTTAACGAAAATGATATTGATGGACTGTTAATTACAAGTCCAACCAACCGTCGTTATATGACGAATTTTTCAGGAACTGCTGGTGTTGCATTAGTTGCTGAAAAAGGGGCGGTTTTTATTACAGACTTCCGCTATGTTGAGCAAGCAAATGAGCAAATTACCGGTTTTGAAATTGTCGAGCATCGTGGTCCTATTACAGCCGAAGTTGCGCGTCAAGTCAAAAAATTAGGGGTCAAGCGTCTAGGCTTTGAGCAGGAACATATGACGTTTGGAATCCATCATACATATCAACAGGAGCTTGATTGCCAATTGGTCCCGGTGTCCGGCATAGTCAATGAGCTTCGTCTTCGGAAAGACCAATCAGAAATAAGGATCCTTGAGCAAGCTGCAGAAATTGCTGATGCTGCCTTTTCACACATCACATCATATATTCGCCCGGGCCAAACTGAATTAGAGGTTTCAAATGAACTTGAATTTTTTATGAGGAAACAAGGAGCTATATCTTCTTCATTTGATATTATTGTTGCCTCTGGAAAGAGATCGGCATTGCCGCACGGTGTTGCTAGTGAGAAAGTGATTGAAAAAGGCGAATTAGTTACATTAGACTTTGGTGCTTATTACAAAGGGTATTGTTCAGATATTACGCGTACGGTTGCTGTCGGTGAGCCAGGTGAAGAGCTAAAAACGATCTATGATACGGTATTGCAAGCGCAATTAAAGGGAATGGCAGAAATAAAGCCAGGGATGACTGGGCGCCAAGCAGATGCCATTACGCGCGACTACATTACAGACAAAGGGTACGGAAAATATTTTGGACATTCAACAGGACATGGTCTCGGAATGGAAGTCCATGAAGGTCCATCATTATCTACAAAATCCGAAACCGTTCTTGCACCAGGGATGGTTGTTACAGTGGAACCGGGAATTTATGTGTCAGATGTTGGTGGTACAAGAATTGAAGATGATACGTTAATTACTGAGACTGGTAATCGATCGTTGACATCATCACCTAAGGAATTGTTAATTCTCGGAGAATAAAAAAATAGCGTCTTCAACCATTATTATATGGTATAGTTTAGAAGTGCAGAAAAGTAAACATTTGAGTCTAAAGGTGGAGGAATTTTTTTATGATTTCAGTAAATGATTTTAAAACAGGACTAACGATTGAAGTTGATAATGGCATTTGGCAAGTTATTGACTTCCAACATGTAAAGCCAGGTAAAGGTGCGGCGTTTGTGCGTTCCAAGTTACGAAACTTACGTACAGGTGCGATTCAAGAGAAAACATTCCGTGCAGGTGAAAAAGTGTCTAAAGCACATATTGAGAACCGTCGAATGCAATATTTATATGCGAGTGGTGATGCGCATACATTTATGGACAATGAAACGTTCGACCAAATTGAATTGCAAACCGCTCAAATTGAAAATGAACTGAATTACTTAAAGGAAAATATGGAAGTTCAAATTATCAGTTATCAAGGTGAAACTTTAGGTTTAGAAGTACCAAATACTGTTGAGTTAGAAGTAACTGAAACAGAACCAGGAATTAAAGGCGATACAGCCTCTGGTGGGACGAAGCCAGCTACACTGGAAACTGGCCTTACCGTTCAAGTACCATTCTTTGTCAATGAAGGTGAAAAATTAATCATTGATACACGAAAAGGTGAATATGTATCACGCGCATAATAACTATAGGTAACTAAAACGCCTCTTTGATCATTGCGATCAAGGAGGCGTTTTAGTCTGTTTATAGCGGTAGTTTCTCTAAGGTACCATCTCGATATTAAGCAGCATCTATCTTTATGTTGGGCAGGTATGGAAGTTGCTAGACGGGAAGGGAATTTTTCATAAAGCGATAAGGTGTTTTGAAGGGTATCAATAAACCTTTTAGAACACCTTTTTGCTTTGTTCTGTTTTTGTAAGCTTTGAGTTCTGAAAGGGATTTTTATGACATAGGTTGTACAAAGTAGAAGCTCTTTGGGGGGAAGCATGTGAAGGCGTGGCTAACAGGACTTGAAACTGCTCTTATTGGGATGGTTATTATCAGGTTAATTTCGGGCTTTATTGAACTGTCCGCAGCAGCATTAATGTTTAAATTTAATAGCGTTGAAAAAGCGGTTGCTATTAATGCACTTTTGGCAATCGTCGGCCCTCTTGTTTTAATCACAACGATGACGATTGGATTAGTCGGTATGTCGGACAAACTCTCTTTGAGTAAGCTCCTTATGATTGGATCTGGGGTGTTATTAATTTTAATCGGGTTACGTCGTTAATAACAATTAAGGCATATTGTGGCCAAGCTTGCATACATTTTCAGTAGTGAGTAATCGTGAAGTAGATGATTTTTTTGGTGAAAGTGAGGAAAGAAAATGGATGCCGTTATAGCCGTTTTACCGGATTCGATAAAAAAACTGGTTCAGGATTTACCTGCCTCGATCAAAGAGAACATTGAAGAAATCCGTATTCGGATTCATCGGCCGTTAGAGATTATAGCATCAGGTAAGCCGATCTATCCGCAATGGAAGGGAACTCACTATAGTGTTCGAGTAGAAGATGCGGTTCATTTGTTAAACCAATTAAGTCAATATTCGCTGTATGCATTCGAGGAGGAGCTAAAACAGGGGTTTATTACGATTCGTGGTGGACACCGAGTAGGATTAGCTGGGAAGGTCATTGTTGAAAAAGGACATGTGAAAGCGATTCGTGATATCAGCTCCTACAATATTCGCGTGGCTAGGCAGAAGAAAGGAGTAGCCACCCCTGTAGTTCACCATTTGATCAATGGTGATTGGTTAAATACATTAATTATCGGGCCTCCACAAACAGGAAAGACAACCTTATTGCGTGATATTGCTCGACTAGTGAGTTGTGGTGTGCAAGACGTACCGATTGCGCCACAAAAAGTAGGCATAATTGATGAGCGATCTGAAATTGCAGCAAGTGTCAAAGGCGTTCCACAACATGATCTAGGGAACCGGATTGATGTATTAGATGCTTGTCCAAAAGCAGATGGCATGATGATGATGATTCGCTCGATGAGTCCTGATGTGTTAGTTGTCGATGAAATTGGGCGGAAAGAGGATAGCGATGCGATTATTGAAGCCATTAATGCTGGTGTAAAGGTGGTAACGACTGTTCATGGATACGGGATGGAGGATGTAGCAGAGCGTCCGACAATTCGAAGGTTATTACAAACAAATGTATTTCGTCGCTGTATAGAGCTCACGAATACAGAGAAACCAGGGACAATCTTGAGGATTCGCAATCATGCTGGAGAAGATGTGGTGAGACTCTCTTGAAGCTGTTAGGTGCTGTTATCATCCTTATTGCTACTACTTGGGTAGGGTTTGAATTTGCGAAGCGGTTGAGTGAACGTCCTCGACAATTGCGGCAATTAAAAGTCGCCTTACAATCACTCGAAGCCGAAATCATGTATGGTCTTACCCCACTCGCGGAGGCTAGTGAGAATATCTCAAAGCAATTGCCAAAACCGGTTTCTTATTTCTTTGAGCGGTTTGCCTATTTATTAATGACAAAAGAAGACAGTGTACAATCGGCGTGGGAAGAAAGTTTAAAAGAAACTTGGCAATTAACGGCGCTGTGCCAAAGTGAACTAGAGGTCATGCGCCAATTTGGTGCGACGTTAGGACAGCATGATCGGGATCACCAACAGAAGCAAATTCGATTAACTCTTGCTCACTTAGAACGGGAAGAATTTGAAGCGAAAGACGTACAGAATCGTTACGAAAAGATGATTAAAAGTCTAGGCTTTTTAACAGGCTTACTGATTATTATCTTAATGATGTAAGAATGGCATCCATTTAACAAGTAGTAAGGGGGATGATGAACATGGCATATGATGTAAACACAATTTTTCAAATTGCCGGAATCGGTATCGTGGTTGCCATGATTCACACGGTTTTAAAGCAAATGGGGAAAGAAGATTGGGCTCACTGGGTCACACTTATTGGTTTTGTTGTGGTGCTCTATATGGTCGCCTCAATTGTTGATGATTTGTTTCAAAAAATTAAAGGTGTCTTTCTCTTCCAAGGCTAAAGGGAGGTGTTGACCATTGAAATAATCCAAATTGTCGGTCTCGGGTTAATTACAACCTTCCTAGCACTTGTTGTGAAGGAGCAAAAGCCGTTATTTGCGTTTATGTTGACTGTTTTTGTTGGCGTACTTATCTTTCTTTTTTTAATTGAGCAAATTTATCAAGTCATATCAATGCTAGAAAAAATCGCTGTGAATGCAAATGTTAATATGGTGTACCTGCAAACGATACTTAAAATCATTGGGATTGCTTATATTGCTGAATTTGGTGCACAAATAGCGAAAGATGCTGGACAAGCGGCGATTGCATCAAAAATTGAGCTAGCAGGTAAAGTACTCATTATGGTGATGGCGATCCCGATTCTAACAGCGATTATTGAAATGGTGATTTCTTTACTGCCAAGTTAAGTGCAGGACAGTTAGGGGGTGAATTGATGAGACGTCTTCTATTACTATTGCTCGTTATCGGGCTGTTTGTACCTAACCTTGTCCTGGCAGAAGAAGCCTCTGAAGGTGAAATAGAGCAAGAAGGTTTTGTTGAGGAACAGTTAGAGAAGCTGGGTATGGATGAAATTAAATATTATTGGGAGAAAATTGCGCACGAATATGGTGGTTTTTTGCCGGAGAGTCAAAAAGGAACATTTATGGAGTTTGTATCTGGTGAAAAGCAGTTTTCGATAAAAGAATGGTTTATAGGTTTAATCAAATTTTTGTTACATGAATTATTAGTCAACGGAAAATTGTTAGGTTCATTAATTTTGTTAACGGTCTTTAGTATGATTTTACAGTCTCTGCAAAATGCATTTGAGCAGCATACGATCAGCAAGGTTGCTTATGCGATCACGTATATGGTGTTAATTATTATCGCATTAAATAGTTTTCATGTTGCAATTACGTATGCGCAAGATGCGATCAGCAATATGATTCATTTTATGATTGCACTTATCCCTTTACTTCTAGCATTAATGGCCTCGATTGGAAGTTTAACATCTGTTGCTCTATTTCATCCTCTGATTGTGTTTCTAGTGAATACGAGCGGTTTATTAATTCAACATTTCGTCCTGCCTTTATTGTTCTTGTCGGCAGTCTTAAGTATTGTCAGTACGTTAACCGATCATTATAAAGTGACCAAGCTTGCTGATTTATTAAGAAATGTAAGTATTGGTGCGTTAGGTGTATTTCTAACCGTATTCTTAGGGGTCATTTCCGTTCAGGGTGCCACCTCAGCAGTCGCTGATGGGATTACCGTTCGGACTGCAAAATTTGTTGCGGGTAATTTCGTCCCTGTGATCGGGAGGATGTTTACAGATGCTGCAGATACCGTGATGGGTGCCTCCGTTTTATTAAAAAATACGATTGGTTTAGCTGGACTAGCTATTCTTATTCTTCTTTGTGCGTTTCCGGCAATCAAAGTCCTATCGCTTGCACTGATCTTTAATATTGCAGCAGCTGTCCTGCAACCACTCGGTGGCGGACCGATTATTGATTGTTTAACGATTATTGGCCGAACTGTATTATTTATTTTTGCTGCGTTAGCAACGGTTTGTATGATGTTCTTTTTGGCAGTTACGATTCTAGTTGCAGCAGGGAATGTATCGTTGATGATGAGGTAGGAAAGGAGGAGGGATCGATGCAGCTTATTATTGAATGGATTACAAATATTATTCTATTAATTTTGCTTGCCACGATATTAGAGCTTCTTTTACCTAATTCAAGCATGCAACGATACGTGAAAATGGTTGTCGGGCTGTTGTTATTAGTGATGATCCTAAATCCGCTATTGTCAATCTTCTCTAAAGATGTTAACGAAATTTTTGATGTCGCAGCCCTTGAAGATGAGGCAATCACCGTATCTAGCTTAGAAAATTCAATTGAAAGTAAGAAAGTAGATATAGAATCTGGACAACGTGCATATATTTCAGAACAGGTGGCTGTCCAATTGAAAAGACAAGTAGAAGAGGAGTTGGTAGACAGGTTTGATGTGGAAGTAACTGATGTTGTCATTTCCATGGAACAATTTGCTGCTGAGGATGGTGTAGAGGAACAGATTGATGAAGTATCAGTAATAGTAAAACAACGAGAACATGAAGTGGTTTCTGATAGTAATGAAGGGATTGAATCGGTGGAAGTTGTAGCGATCGATACGACAAGAAAACAAACTACGGAGGAAATACCTATAGATGTTAAAGAGGTACTCGCGTACTTAGAAACTGAGTGGCAAATTTCTAAAGAAAAGATTTCTTTAGCATGGGAAGGAGGATAAACATTGTATGGACAAAAAGGGTGAAAATAGTAATACACAGTGGTTAAAGAAATTATTTCAAAAAAAAAGTGATGGAAAAAAAACTTCCATTCATTATGTAGCACTTATTTTATGTGTCGGTGTGGCTTTGATGATTCTGGGGAACTTTTTCAACAGTGATGACAGTGGGGATCAACCTAGTCAAATGGTGTTCAATGACTCTCAGACACTTGAAGAGGATGAGCCTGCCTTTGGTCAAAATGAATCACGAGAGCCTTTTTCAATGGAAGACTATGAATATCGTTATGAGAACCAGCTAAGAGAGGCGCTTGAGAATATTGTTGGTGTCTCTGATGTTTCTGTAATGATTAATTTGGCAGAAACAGAAAGGAAAGTTTATGAAAAAGATGTGAGCTTAAAACAACAACAGACCGATGAAACCGATCGTGAAGGTGGAACACGTAAGGTGGAGGACATGACAAAAGATGAGCAGGTTGTCATTGTTAGAAGTGGGGACAGCGAAGAACCAATTGTCGTAAAAACTGAAAAGCCGGATATACGCGGTGTATTAGTTGTTGCCAGGGGGGTTGATAACATTCAGGTAAAATCGTGGGTGGTTGAAGCGGTTAGTCGGGTTTTAGATGTGCCCGCCCATCGCGTGTCAGTGTTACCGAAATCAACAGAACAATCAAAGGAGGAATAAGAAACTATGGTATTAAAGAAACAGACAGTTTGGTTATTAACAATGCTTAGTTTAATTATTGTCTTATCAGTATATTATATTACGGCACCAGGACAACCGAATGATCAATTTGCCATGCTTGAGGTTGACGAGGAAGAAGAAATGAATGTATTGGAAGAAGGCTTTGATTTTACCGATGAAGAGATGGATGCGATTGTCAATATTGAAGAAGGTCCTGAAGGTGCGGAATCAGCAGATGACAGTGTTATTCAAGGGATTGCTGATGATGAGGTATTTACATCGATTCGCCTAGAGCGTGAAGAAAGCCGTGAACGATTGAGTGAAGAATATACGAATATTGTCGCTTCTGATGATGTTTCAGCGGAACTAAAGAGTGAAGCGCTAGATAAGATTGATAGTTTACAAGTTCTCTCTCAACAAGAGTCAATGCTTGAAACGTTAATCCGGTCAAAAGGTTATGACGATGTTCTTGTGATTACTGAAGATGAGCAAGTAAAAATTATTGTTAAAGCAGATGAATTATCATCTGAACAAGGAAATGAAATTATGATGATGGCTCGAGAGCAGTTAGGGGATAAAACAGTCGCTGTTGCACATCAACCTGCTGAGTAAGGTTTTAACTTTTAGGGATGCTATATCAGGCATCCCTAAAAGTTGTTTTTTTCGGTTAACAGAGTGTTGCTGGTCATCTTCACATCTTTTTAGATGAAATACATTTCAGTTAGATCGAACCGTTCCTTGATCATGCATTCTATAAAAACGAATTGTTTTCCTTTTGCTTCCGATTTGTAAGACGATCCCGTTTAACTTTTGGAAATTGTTATACTGACATGTAAAATTGAAGATAATAATGGTATAATACGACACTGTGATCATATCAACAGGTAAGTGTCTTACAAATCCAAGTGAGGGAGAGATCATTATGGAATGGAATGATTTAACAGAAGGTGCAAAAGCCGTATTAGAACAAACACGAAATGTGAAAAACGATAACATTCAAATTGTTGAATTTGAAGTTGGCTTTGAGGAAGAGTTTGACCATGATGGCAACGATGCTTATAAAGTATCGATTCAAGAAGAAGATTATCAAAGCTTAAAACGGTTTACAAAAGAAAATGAATACGGTGAAAAGTATCACATGGCTAGAAATAAAAATATCGTAAAGATTATTTTATTAGAGAATGGAAAAATTCCTGATAATCTATCTGAATACCCTGTCTTTAGACAATATAAAAATGATCAAACAACGAAAGATAACATTGAGAATGAGACAGAAGAATAAGTGAAGCTGCTCCCTCCATCGTTTGCCTTTTTTAGTGGAGGGTTTTTGTTTTCTTGAGGACTTGTTCATTCTATAATGTGGTATAATAAGCTCATGCTCTATGTTTGGTATGCGAGCAGAGAGAACGGTGGATATGTCCACCATAGTTTTAATAGTCTGCAACCTACAATCAGCATGGCAAAAGCCTAGAAAACATACATCTTAAGCAGGAACTGAAATCAAACATACAGAACTTCTTTAAGGGAAGAACTTTTAGTTTACATACGTTTAGTAATGATCGACAGGAGTTCGTTCGATCAGGATAGGAGCGTTGCTATTATGATAAAAAAACTATTGATTGCAAATCGTGGAGAAATAGCTGTCCGTATTATTCGCGCTTGTCGTGAGTTAGGGATTGAAACGGTAGCCGTATATTCAGAGGCAGATAGGGAATCACTCCACGTTCGTCTGGCTGATGAAGCCTACTGCATTGGACCAACACCTTCAAGTGAGAGTTATTTAAACTTCACAAACATTATGAGTATTGCAACCCTAACCGAATCAGACGCCATTCATCCAGGCTATGGTTTTTTAGCAGAAAACGCCGATTTTGCGGAAATTTGTGCTGCTTGTAATGTGACGTTTGTTGGTCCTAGTCCAGACGCGATTAATCGTATGGGCACAAAAGATGTTGCAAGAGAAACCATGAAAAATGCGGGTGTACCGATTGTCCCTGGTTCCGATGGGATTGTCAAAGATACGGACGACGCCGTTGCTGTTGCAAAAGAAATTGGGTATCCTGTGATTATCAAAGCGACTGCCGGTGGCGGCGGAAAAGGGATTCGTGTTGCTCGTAACGAAACAGAGCTTATCAAAGGAATCTCTATCACACAGCAAGAAGCTGCAACAGCTTTTGGGAATCCAGGCGTTTATTTAGAGAAATATATTGAAGACTTTCGTCATGTTGAGATCCAAGTATTAGCTGATAATAATGGACATGTGATTCATTTAGGCGAACGTGACTGCAGTATTCAACGACGTTTGCAGAAGTTACTTGAAGAAACACCGTCACCAGCCATTGATGAAGATAAGCGTGCAGAAATGGGGAAAGCGGCTACAGCTGCAGCGGCCGCAGTGAACTACTCAGGTGCAGGTACGGTTGAATTTATTTTTGATCATAATGATGGTAATTTTTACTTTATGGAAATGAATACAAGAATTCAAGTCGAGCATCCTGTAACGGAGATGGTTACTGGTGTCGATCTAATAAAAGAACAAATTCGAATCGCTTCAGGTGAACCGTTAAGCTTTTCTCAAGAAGATATTCAGTTCCAAGGTTGGTCGATTGAGTGTCGAATTAATGCCGAAAACCCTGATAAAAACTTCATGCCTTCACCAGGAAAAATTACTTCATACTTACCGCCGGGAGGGTTAGGTGTCCGCGTTGATTCGGCTGCATACCCTGGCTACACGATTTCACCATTTTATGATTCAATGATCGCAAAAGTGATTACGTATGGTGCAACGAGAAAAGAGGCCGTTTCACGAATGAAGCGGGCGTTAAAAGAATTTGAAATTGAAGGGATTGAGACAACAATTCCGTTTCATTTACGTTTGCTAGAACATGAGCAATTCTTGAGCGGTGATTTTAATACAAAGTTCTTAGAAATTTATGATCTTAAGGCGTAAAACGTTGAGTCACTCGTGTAAAGTATATTTGGAGGTGTTGCATAATGAATGAGAACCAAATGTTAGATTTAGATGAACAAAAAAATGAATTAGGGAAAGTCGAAATCTCACCTGAAGTGATCGAGGTAATTGCTGGCATTGCTGCCTCAGAAGTTGATGGTGTTGCAACCATGCGTGGGAACTTTGCTAGTGGTGTTGTTGAGCGACTAGGTAAGAAGAATCATGGTAAAGGTGTTAAAGTTGATTTGACTGAGGAAGGTATTATCGTCGATGTGTCAGTCGTTATGATTTATGGGGTTGCGATTCCGAAAGTAGCTGAACAAATCCAATCAAACATTAAGCAAACATTACAAACGATGACAGCGATCGATCTTAACGCTGTTAACGTCCATGTTGTCGGTGTACAGTTTGAACAGGCTCAAGAGGAAGAGAGCCTTGAAGAACAATAAGTTGCTGTGATAAGTCGCCATGCCTTTTGCATGGGCGGCTTTTTTTGTGAAGCAGGGAACCCTTCAAGAGAGTACTGGAAAGGGTGGGTAATCAGTGAAAGGGCTTACTCGCATCGCCTTCCATTAAAGATTAAGAGATCCCCTGAAGTAAGAGAAGTTTTTCCTTGAGATGTAGGATTTGTGGATCCTCTTTGCAATCCACTTCAGAGAAAAATATAATGTTTATATTAGGATCACTTTAAAATGAGTAAATCATGGCTAAAATAAAAAAAGATCACAATATAAATGTTAACGAGGTTCTGTATTCATGCCTCTGGTTATGCTATGATCTAACATAGCATCAGTAGAATGAAAACATTCGTTTTAAAGGAGTAATAGGATGAAGAGAAGATTAGCAAGGCAAAAAGCAGTACAATCACTTTTTCAAATTGATGTAAGTGATACAGATTGGCAGGAAGCGATCGAAAATACGCTTGAAGACAATGAAGAGCAAGACGCGTTTATTACAGAGCTAGTCAGAGGGACACTTGCTCATCAAAAAGAAATTGATCAAATAATTACCGATCACCTCGAGAACTGGACACTTGAACGAGTAGGGAATGTCGATCGAGCGATTATGCGGATGGCGATCTATGAAATGAAGTATATCGAGGATATACCGATGAATGTCTCTTTAAATGAAGCGATTGAACAAGCAAAGGCCTTTGGCGGAGAAGAGTCAGGCCGATTTGTAAATGGTGTTCTATCAAAAGTAGCTAAAGCTCATAAAGCATAAAGCTTTTGAGATTATAAATGTCATTATTTTAACAAGGGAGTGGGGAAATTGACAGCAGAATTAATTAGTGGAAAAGAACTTGCGCAACAAAAACGTGAGGACATGAAAGCAGAGGTTGAACAGTTAGCAAGAACAGGAGCCGTTCCTGGGTTAGCTGTCATCTTAATAGGTGAGGATCCTGCGTCACAGTCTTATGTCAAAGCAAAAGAGAAAGCATGTAATAATATCGGTATCCATTCGGTTGTGCAGCGATTACCTGAGGCAACAACGGAGCAGGAGTTGCTAGCAGAAATTGACCGACTAAACGAAGATGAGACCATTCACGGGATTCTTGTGCAGCTACCGTTACCCGATCATATTTCAGAAAAAGCAGTTATTGAAAGTATTTCTCCTGAAAAAGATGTAGATGGGTTTCATCCGATTAATATTGGCCGTATGATGATTGGTGAAGAAGGGTTTTTGCCTTGTACACCGTTCGGTATTGTGGAGATGATCAAGTCCAAAGGAATTGAAATCAGTGGAAAGCATGTGGTTGTTATTGGTCGAAGTAACATTGTTGGTAAACCAGTTGGGCAATTACTACTAAATGAACATGCGACAGTTACATATTGTCATTCTAGAACAAAAAATATGAAAGAACTTACGAAGCAAGCAGATATTTTAATTGTTGCTGTAGGTATAGCCAACTTTGTCGGATCTGATTATATCAAGGATGATGCGGTTGTTATTGATGTCGGTGTGAATCGCTTAGACAATGGGAAATTATGTGGAGACGTTAAGTTTGATGAAGCCAAGGAAGTAGCATCTTATTTAACACCGGTACCTGGTGGGGTTGGCCCAATGACGATTACGATGCTACTTCATAATACGATTCAATCGTTTAAACGAACTCAAAAATAAAGGAGCTTGGTCATGGCCGTTGATCATTTTTTAACAGTTACTGAGATTACAAAGTATATCAAACGATCATTTGATCAGGATGAGCAGCTGCAAAATATTTGGATTCGTGGTGAACTATCGAACTTTAAGCGGCACAGTCGAGGGCATATGTATTTTACAGTAAAAGACGAGAATTCACGAATGCAGGCGGTTATGTTTGCAGGCAACAATCGCTTTTTGAAATTCCAACCCGAAAATGGAATGAAAGTGTTGTTACGAGGTGATATTTCTGTCTATGAGCCGTATGGCCAATATCAATTTTACGCAAAAGAAATGCAGCCAGATGGCATTGGTAATTTATATTTAGCTTTTGAAAAATTAAAGGAGCAATTGTCACAAGAAGGGCTGTTTTCTGAACGTTATAAAAAGCCAATTCCTGCTGTGCCAATGGAAATTGCGATCGCCACATCACCAACAGGGGCGGCGATTCGAGATATAGTGACTACGCTAAAACGACGGTTTCCAATAGCGAATATCACGTTATTACCCGTTCTTGTTCAAGGGGAAGAGGCTGTCCCTTCAATTGCAAATGCCATTACCCAAGCAAATCTAGCGGGTAAGTTTGATCTGCTGATCGTTGGGCGCGGTGGTGGCTCAATTGAAGAACTGTGGGCTTTTAATGAAGAAGTTGTTGCTAGAGCGATCTTCGAGTCAAAACTTCCTGTGATCTCAGCGGTTGGACATGAAACGGACTTTACGATTGCGGACTTTGTTGCAGATTTACGTGCGGCAACGCCGACAGCAGCGGCTGAATTAGCCGTGCCCGATCTTTCCGAATTAAATGAACGCTTAAAAGGGCTTGAGGCAAGACTAACTCGCTCTGTGAAAGAGAGGTTTGCGTTAGCGAACCAGCGTCTTTACCATTTACAAAAGTCGTATGCCTTTCGCTATCCTGTCCAATTGGTCAAGCAAAAGGAGCAAGATCTTGATCGGTTAGTTGAACGACTATCACGTCAATCACACCGTGCGATTGGTGAGCATCAACAGAAGTTAGCTCAATTGACAAAAGACTTGCAGCGAAACCATCCACTCGAACTTGTAAAACAAGCAAGTCAAAAACAAACAGAATTAGAAACGAATCTCCAACGTCTGATGAAGGATCGTTTGAAAGATCATAACAATACGTTCCAACAGCTTGTAGCGAAGCTAAATGTATTGAGCCCACTCCGTGTCATGGAGCGTGGTTATAGTTTAGCTTATACAGAAGATGGCACACTCGTTAAATCAACTGAACAAGTTGCTGTAGGAGAGTTCGTTGATGTTCGGTTGAAGGATGGAACGCTTGCTTGTGAGGTAAAACAGATCGAAGAAAAACAGTAACGGTACTGCTAAAATAAAAGAATAAAAAGGGTGTGGTATGATGAGTGAACAAAAAGAAGTGCAAGTAACATTTGAGCAAGCGATTGAACAATTGGAGTCAGTTGTTGAAAAATTAGAACAAGGTGATGTACCACTAGAAGAAGCGATATCGATGTTCCAAGAAGGCATGTCGTTATCAAAAATATGTCATGATAAACTTGCAAGCGTAGAAAAGCAAATGGACCAAATTTTAAATGAAGATGGTGAAATTGAAATAACGTCGTTTCAGGAGGAATAGTAAAGTGACTGAGCATAACTTAAAGTCCTTTTTAGTTGATAAGAAAAAACTCATCGATGATCTTTTGCCGCTTCAGATTGAACGATTGAAAGCTCCGGAAAATCTTAAAGAGTCAATGCTATACTCCCTAAATGCAGGGGGGAAAAGGATCCGTCCCGTTTTGTTATTAGCAACTTTAAATGGATTTAATCATGGGGATGAACGTGGATTAGACGTTGCTTGTGCAATTGAGATGATTCATACGTATTCGCTTATTCATGATGATCTCCCAGCAATGGATGATGATGATACACGAAGAGGGAAGCCAACAAACCATAAAGTGTATGGTGAGGCACTTGCGATATTAGCTGGAGATGCTTTACTCACATACAGCTTTGAAATGATTTCTTCCATTATGCACCCGCAAGTGACAGCGGAGATGAAGATGAAGCTTGTCCAACAGTTAGCACAAGCAACAGGACCAGAAGGTATGGTCGGGGGACAAACAGCGGATATGGATGGGGAAGATAAGGCGTTAACGGTAGAACAGCTAGAATATATACATAATCATAAGACAGGTGACTTACTAACATTTGCAGTAGTGGCAGGTGCGATTTTAGCTGAAGCTTCTGATAAAGATATCGAATATCTCAAAAAATTCGCTAACCAACTAGGTCTAGTTTTTCAGATTAAGGATGATATCTTAGACATCGAAGGTGATGCGAAGACACTTGGTAAACCTGTTGGTAGCGATACAAGCAACCATAAAAGCACGTATCCGAGCTTGTTGACATTAGAAGGCGCGAAGCAAAAATTAAATGATCATACGAAACGTGCCAAAGAATATCTATCTAATGTAACAATGAATACGTCATTGTTAGAAGAAATCACTGATTATATTGTGAGTCGAGATCATTAATGATACTCATCGCTCATCGAGGTGGTTGAAGTTACCACAATCGATTTTCGTTGAGTCTTTCCACTAACCCATGATATAATTTAGATTATAATTGAGTGGTGCGGTATTCTAGTCAGTCCTCCATTCTTGAGGGCGGGCCTAAAAATCCGCCGAAGGGCACATCGATGAAGTTTCTGGTGTCGGCTTGAAGCGCCCAGCTTTGGGTCGATGCTGGGAGTAAGACAGTAGGGCGATCCACAAAGGCATGTGGGCGTTGACCCTCCTGTCGCGGAGGCCTCGTTTGATGACATGATGTTTCATGTTATCGTGAGGTATAAACCTGCCATGACAAACATAGGCAGTTTGTCAGCAGCGTAGCCTGCCTTGAGTGGAGTTGGAGGGGATTATGGGACCTTGGATTTCATTTGTCGGCCAACAAATGAGACTCATTGCCATATGAAATCTGCTCTGCAAAAGAGGATAAAAGAATGGGAAGGGGCTGCTGAGGAAAACTCCTAGACTGTTCGTAGAGACATTTAAAGAGGATTATAGTGTGGACTAAGTGGTAATCCAGTCTAGCGATTGGCGACAACGCTAAGGTGGAGGTAAAGGGAAACCGCCAGGGCGGCGACGCCTCGGTCTCTGCTTGGGAAAGCCTACTGGACCTAAGCCACAGTGTTTACTCTTTAAATGACCACTCAACCGTACATAACGAAACTAATTTGTAACATAAAGTTAGGGTGTCGATGAATATAAATGAAACAATCTCTTTCAAAATCGATTAAATGGAGCCTAGGAATTGCCGTTATCACACTGGTGTTAGCGGCTATTTTTTCAATTGTCTCTACGTTTTTATTGAGTGGGGTAACTTGGGGAATTGGGATGTTAATCGTCCTAATTATTGTTTTGACAGGTATCTTTTTTGATACCATTGGGGTTGCGGCAACAGCAGCCAATGAAGTTCCCTTCCATTCAATGGCAGCAGAGAAATTGCCAGGCGCCAAGCATGCGGTCTTAATTACACGTAATGCGGACCGATTTGCCAGCTTTTGTAACGATGTCATTGGTGACATTTCTGGTATTATTAGTGGGACGGCGTCTGCTTACGTGGTTCTTCAACTTGCTTTGCAAATGGGGTATCATGAGGGTTCGTTGCAACAATCAACGATCGCAGTTATTTTTACAAGCATTATTGCAGCGCTTACTGTTGGTGGGAAGTCAATTGGAAAAACATTAGCGATTCAATACTCGACACCGATCATATATCAAGTTGGTAGATTATTATTTCTATTAGAGGTAAAATTAAAGATAAATTTATTAAATCGAAACGTGAAAACCAAAAAAAATGGCAAAACAAAATGAAAGTGAGGGTTTTTCATGGATGTAGAAACGATAAAAGACCCCAGATTCTTAAAAAATTACTCGACCGGACAACTTGAAAGCTTATCGAAGGACATACGCGAGTTTTTAATTGAAAAATTATCGGTGACAGGTGGCCATTTAGGCCCGAATTTAGGTGTTGTTGAACTTACACTTGTCCTTCATCACCTTTTCGAAAGTCCAAAAGATAAAATTATCTGGGATGTCGGTCACCAGGCGTACGTTCATAAAATTTTAACTGGTCGTGCAAATCGATTTGATGAGCTCCGCCAATATAAAGGATTGTGTGGATTTCCAAAACGAGATGAAAGCGAGCATGATGTTTGGGAAACGGGTCATAGTTCGACTTCATTATCATCAGCGATGGGGATGGCTGTTGCCAGAGATATAAAAGGTACTGATGATAATGTCGTTGCCGTTATTGGGGACGGTGCCCTCACTGGAGGAATGGCTTTAGAAGCTCTCAATCATATTGGCCATGAACAAAAGGATTTAATTGTTGTTCTAAATGATAATGAAATGTCAATTGCTCCGAATGTCGGTGCCTTGCATAATGTGTTAGGCCGATTGAGAACTGCGGGTAAGTACCAAAAAGCAAAAGAAGAGCTTGAATTTCTTATTAAGAAAATCCCTGCGTTTGGTGGGAAGCTTGCAACAACGGCTGAACGTGTGAAAGATAGCTTGAAATACTTGTTAGTATCTGGAATATTCTTTGAAGAAATGGGCTTTACGTATTTAGGACCAGTTGACGGACACGATCTTGAAGATTTAAAAGAGAATATTCAGTATGCGAAGAAGACAAAGGGACCTGTCCTTATACATGTCCTCACGAAAAAAGGAAAAGGCTACGCGCCTGCTGAAAATGATGCTAAGGGAACTTGGCATGGCCTCGGTCCATATAAGATTGAATCCGGAGAAGTCGTAAAAAAGCCTGGTCCACCAAGCTATAGTGGCGTTTTTAGTGAATCGCTAAAGAAATCAGCGAGAAAAGATGATCGGATCGTTGCGATTACTGCTGCGATGCCAGGTGGAACAAAGCTCGACCAGTTCGCACAAGAGTTTCCAGATCGAATGTTTGATGTAGGGATCGCGGAACAACATGCAACAACGATGGCTGGGGGACTTGCAACACAAGGGTTGAAGCCGGTGTTTGCGGTATATTCAACGTTTTTACAACGAGGTTATGATCAAGTCGTGCATGACATCTGTCGTCAAAACTTAAATGTATTCTTTGCGATCGATAGAGCTGGTTTAGTTGGTGCAGATGGAGAAACGCACCAAGGTGTATTCGATATCGCCTATTTACGTCATATTCCAAATATGACCATTTTGGCACCTAAAGATGAAAATGAATTACAGCATATGGTCTATACGGCAACACAATACGATGATGGACCAATTGCTGTTCGTTATCCAAGAGGGAATGGGTATGGTGTGAAGATGGATGAAGAATTAAAAGAAATTCCAATTGGAAAGTGGGAGGTTCTCCAAGACGGGGCAGATGTTGCGATCTTAACTTTTGGTACGATGATCCCTGTAGCCACTGAAGCTGCTGAATTACTGGAAAAAGAGGGTATTTTTGTAAAAGTGATTAATGCCCGTTCGATTAAACCGCTAGATGAACCAATGCTAACAGAACTTGCGGAGCAAAACACTCAGGTGATTACGCTTGAAGAGGCTTCGGTTCAAGGGAGCTTTGGGAGTGCGGTGCTTGAGTTCTTCCATGACAGTGGTTATCATGACATGACGGTTAAACGATTGGGGATACCAGATCGATTTATAGAACATGGAAGTGTCCCTCAATTATTAGAAGAAATCGGTTTAACAACAAACCATGTCGTTGATCATGTAACAGAAATGATTCCAAGGAAAAAACAAAGGGCGTAACAAATGACAAAAAAAGAACGAGTAGATGTGTTACTTGTCGAGCAAGGGTTAGTTGAAACAAGAGAAAAAGCAAAGCGTTCCATTATGGCTGGCATTGTCTATGCTGAAAATGAGCGGATGGATAAACCGGGGATGAAGATTGATCGTCATACAGCGCTTAGAATAAAGGGGCAAGTGTTACCTTATGTTAGTCGTGGCGGTTTGAAGCTAGAAAAAGCGCTAAAAAGCTTTTCGTTAGATTTGCATGACAAAACGGTCATTGACATTGGGGCTTCAACAGGTGGTTTTACAGATTGCGCACTCCAACACGGAGCAAAGCTCGTCTATGCACTTGATGTCGGTTATAATCAATTGGCATGGAAGTTAAGGGAAGATGAACGTGTCGAGGTGATGGAACGAACAAATTTCCGCTATGTAACGCGAAACGACTTAACACGAGGTTTACCCACATTTGCTACCATTGATGTGTCATTCATATCGTTACGATTAATATTGCCAGTTTTAAAAGAACTGTTAATGCCAAATAGTGATGTCTCAACCCTTGTTAAACCTCAGTTTGAGGCCGGACGAGATGAGGTCGGGAAGAAAGGAATCGTTCGTGAGCCGCGGACTCATGAAAAAGTCCTCGAAGATATGATTCAGTTTGCATTGCAAGAAGGTTATGATGTCAAAGGCATAGACTTTTCACCAATAACCGGTGGTGAAGGAAATATTGAATTTTTGCTTCACTTACATTGGACAAACAGTGAGAATCTCGGGAAGTATCTTAGTGACCAAACACCTAAAGAGATCGTGAGTGAGGCACACCAACAGTTCCAACGTTCGAAATAATAGGAGGGGTGCTCTGAAAGGTTATGTATAGCCTTTCAGGGGCCCTTCTTCTTTGTGTATAGGGCTAGAGGAGAGGTTCATTTTTATTCACTTTTTGTTATGTTTATTTGTATATTTCCTTCTAGTAAGTTATTATACATATAGAACCGTTATACATGAACTGAATATGTTTGCATATATTTCACACTTTTTGCAGGAGGAACGATCAAATGAATAAAGGGCAGCGTCATATAAAAATACGAGAAATCATTACGAATAATGAGGTTGAAACGCAAGATGATTTGGTAGCAGAGTTAAAAAATGCCGGTTATAATGTTACACAGGCAACCGTATCACGTGACATTAAGGAGCTCCACCTTGTTAAGGTACCGATGATAGATGGACGTTATAAATATAGCTTACCAGCAGATCAGCGCTTTAACCCTTTACAAAAATTAAAGCGAGCATTGATGGATAGCTTCGTTAGTATCGACCGATCCGATAACCTAATTGTTATGAAAACGCTACCGGGAAATGCCAATGCTGTTGGGGCTTTAATCGACAATTTAGATTGGAGCGAGATCCTCGGAACCATTTGTGGTGATGATACGATCCTTATTATTAGTCGATCGAAAGAAGAGAGTCCGATTATTACTGAACGTTTTTTAGAAATGTTATAGAACAACCTCTAAAGGGACGTGATTAGAGATGTTAGTCGAATTATCCATTAAGAATTTTGCAATAATTGATCAGTTAACACTTTCTTTTGAACGAGGTTTAACTGTACTCACTGGGGAAACGGGTGCAGGAAAGTCAATTATTATTGATGCGATCGGCCTCCTTATTGGTGGACGAGGATCGGCGGAATTTGTTCGTCACGGAACAAAACGTGCTGAAATTGAGGGATTATTTACATTGGATGATCAACACTCATCCCTAGAAAAAGCACGTGAATTAGGAATTGAAGTTGAAGATGACATGTTAATTTTACGTCGTGATATTACAAAGCAAGGGAAAAGTATTTGCCGAATTAATGGGAAATTAGTGACGATAGCAATTTTGCGTGAAATTGGACAAAGTCTGGTTGATATTCATGGACAGCATGAACATCAATCGTTAATGCAAACGGAGCGCCATATTTCACTGCTTGATCAATTTGCCAAAGAACAACTAAATGAAACTTTAAATGAATATCAGCAACTTTATAAATCGTTTCGACAATTGTCTGAACAGTTGAAACAGTTAACTGAAAACGAGCAACAAATGGCCCACCGTTTAGATTTGATTCAGTACCAATTAGCTGAAATAGAAAAGGCGGGATTACAGCCTAATGAAGATGAAGAATTACAAGCGGAAAAGTACAAACTAGCCAACAGCGAGAAGCTGTATAAAGCTCTTCATGATGGATATCATAGCTTATACGGAGAAGGTAAAAGTTTGGAGTGGCTTTCTTTAGCTATGGGGCAACTGGAAGAAGCCGCTACAATTGATAAGGATTTACAAATGTTACACGAAACGATTAGCAATTGTTTTTATTTGTTAGAAGAAGCAACCTTTTCGATTCGCGATCATTTTGAAGGGCTAGAGTTTGATCCGAATCGATTGGAATTTATTGAAGTTCGTTTAAATGAAATTAACGGTTTAAAACGGAAGTATGGAGAAGACGTTATTGAAATTTTAGAATATGCAGCCAACATCGAAGAGGAAATTGATTCCCTTATGAATAAAGACGACCGGGTACAGAAGCTTCATGGTCAACTAGAAATGATCGCATTGGACCTTCTTGTTGAAGCGAATGCGTTAACAAAATGCCGTGAACGTGCAGCAGAATTATTAATTGCTGCTGTTCATGACGAGTTGCAGGCTCTTTATATGGAAAAAACGCGGTTTCAAATCGAAATAACCGAACGTGAAGCGACAATGAAAGACCCTGTGATTGAGGGAAAACCGCGACACTTTGGTGAGGATGGAATTGATAAGGTCGAATTTAAGATATCAACGAATCCTGGTGAGCCTCTAAAACCGCTAGCAAAAATTGCTTCCGGCGGTGAAATTTCCAGAATTATGCTAGCCTTAAAAACGATTTTTTCAAGTCATCAAGGAGTCACGTCGTTAATTTTTGACGAAGTCGATACCGGGGTAAGTGGGAGAGTCGCTCAAGCGATTGCAGAAAAGATTCATAACATATCGATAGGCTCCCAAGTGTTATGCATTACCCACCTCCCTCAAGTTGCAGCTATGGCCGATACACATTTATATATTTATAAGGAGCAACAAGGCGATCGAACAGAAACAAGGGTCACGTCTTTAGATATCGATGAAAAAATCGGAGAAGTGGCGAGAATGATCTCGGGTGTTGAAATTACTGATTTGACAAAGAAGCATGCTCAAGAGTTGCTTGATTTAGCAACTAAAATAAAAATCCAATCGATGAAAAGCTAACCAATAAAGGCTAGCTTTTTTATTATTCAGCTGTTATAAATGACCGGTTGAAAGGTAACATTAGTAGTACAGCCATGATGGAGGTGTGGTAAGGAGCGAGGAGAGTGAATCGATTGAAGGCAGAAAAAATTAGAAAAGTTATTGGTGTTATTCTCCTTGTTTTAGTCGTTGGAATTGGATTTATTAAGCCAGTTCAAGAATATGTGAACATTCCAAATGAACTTGTGATGTTCGAAGGACAAAAAACAGAACTATTTTCCGTTTTACCAGCTTTTAGTGATGCAACGCTGAAGGCTAATAAAGATTTTTTAGTTTTTGATAAAAAGAAGGATGAATCTCTAGGTGAGGCTGTCACTGTCATGGGACAGCAGCAGGGGGATGCGGACGTGACTGTGGAAATGGGAGGATTTCCGGTCAAAAACGTGGATGTAGATGTATTACCAGAGATCAAAGTCATACCAGGTGGGCAATCCATCGGGGTGAAATTAAATACGGTAGGCGTTCTAGTTGTGGGGCATCATTTAGTGCAAACAGACGAGGGTGAAAAATCACCCGGTGAACTTGCAGAAATTGAAGTCGGTGATATGATTACTAAAATCAATGGTGAGCCGATCGAAAAAATGAGTCAAGTCGCTTCGTATGTACAAGATGCTGGCGAAAAAGGTAAAGAGCTTGAAATGGAAATAAATAGAGAGCAAGAAACATTAACAAAAAAATTAAAACCATTAAAAGCAAAAGGTGAAGATTCGTATCGAATGGGTTTGTATATTCGTGATTCTGCAGCCGGAGTAGGTACATTAACCTTTTATGATCCGGAATCAAAAAAGTATGGGGCTCTAGGTCATGTGATTTCAGATATTGATACAAAAAAGCCGATTACTGTAAATGATGGGCAAATTATTCGCTCTTCAGTTAAGTCAATCGAAAAAGGGGCAAATGGTGACCCAGGCGAAAAGCTGGCTAATTTTTCAAAGGAACGTCAAGTATTAGGGACAATTACTAAAAATAGCCCATTTGGGATTTTTGGTGAGCTAACTACAGATGAAGTCAGAAATAATGTTCAAGATCAAGAAATGCCAATTGCACTAGCTTCTCAAGTAAAAGAGGGTCCCGCAAAAATATTAACGGTTGTTGAAGGAGAAGAAGTTAAAGAATTTGATGTTGAGGTCGTAAGTTCGGTTCCGCAAAAGTTCCCAGCAACAAAAGGAATGGTAATAAAAGTTACGGATTCTAAGCTATTAGAAGCAACAGGCGGGATTGTCCAAGGAATGAGTGGGAGTCCGATTATTCAAGACGGCAAAGTGATTGGGGCTGTAACCCATGTTTTTGTCAATGATCCAACTTCAGGATACGGAGCCCACATCCAATGGATGTTACAGGAAGCGGGAATCGATATTGGGTTAGATAATGAAGCGAAGGCGAGTTAAAGAAAACTCGACTTCGCTTTTTTGTGATAGTGCGTGAAACTGGGTGCTTATATGTGGAAAAGACCCGAATAACGGCTACTTCTCTAAGAAAAAATGTGATATGATTAATATTGGAATAAATATGACATATAGTTGTAGAAAAAACAAACAGTTACGATTCTTTTTCGACAAAACATACCCTGGATTAATTGTCAATTATCGAATAACGTCGAAAAACAGAGTATTTACGTTTAAATAAAAGATAAAGCAGATTTTGTTTAGAAAAATAAAAAAATAAAAGGAATTTTCATGTGATTGTCGAAATTCTATAGTGGGGAAAAGCAAAAAAGATTAAAAATAATTTAGGAGGCTTGCTCGTGGGAACAGTTAAAGTGTGTGTTGCTGATGATAATCGAGAATTAGTAAATTTATTAAATGAGTACATATCTGCTCAGGAAGATATGGAAGTTGTTGGAGTAGCTTATAACGGTCAAGAGTGTTTGACGATTGTTGAAGAAAAAGAACCTGATGTTCTTATCCTTGATATTATTATGCCTCATTTGGATGGTTTAGCTGTATTAGAGAAAGTAAATCAAGCAGGCTTAAAGAAACGACCGAATATTATTATGTTAACAGCATTTGGTCAAGAGGACGTGACGAAAAAGGCTGTTGATTTAGGAGCTTCATATTATATTTTAAAGCCTTTTGATATGGACACTTTGATCAACAATATTCGAGAGGTAAGTGGACAGAAGCAATCCTTTGTACAAAATTCTGTTCAATTACAGACGCCACAAGCGAAGGCGGAAGATAAGCCTTTAAACCTTGATGCAAGCATAACTAACATCATTCACGAAATTGGTGTGCCGGCCCATATTAAAGGGTATATGTATCTGCGTGAAGCGATTACGATGGTCTATAATGACATTGAACTTCTTGGATCTATTACGAAGGTTCTCTATCCTGATATTGCGAAGAAGTTTAATACGACGTCTAGTCGAGTAGAGCGTGCGATCCGACATGCGATTGAAGTGGCTTGGAGTCGTGGTAATATTGAATCTATTTCTTCGTTATTTGGCTACACGGTAAGTGTGACGAAGGCGAAACCAACGAACTCGGAGTTCATTGCGATGGTTGCAGATAAATTAAGAATTGAGCATAAAGTAAGTTGAGCGAAAAACATGTAAACGAAATCATAATTCCAAAACACCTTTCTTCTATTTGATTGTTCAAATGGAGAAAGGTGTTTTGTTTTTTTAATACTATATGGCGGAGTGGCTTCGGGGGAGAAAAATACTGAAGCAAGTTTACTCGCACCCCCTTAGGATGAAGTTAGTAGAGGAATGCACAGGAATAGAGGGAGCTAGGGCTATTCTGAGTGTGCGCTAGCTAGGGGGAGACCAAAAGAATAGCGGCTTTAATCCCACTTCCATCCACTCATATATTATTTTAGCGTTGCTCTTCAACGACATGTCGCTTAAACAGTTCGATGATTGCATCAGTCCCTACACTTAATGGCCGTACCGTTTCAATATCTCCAGAGGCTGGATGGTATGTAATCACAAATTCTTTATCGTTATATATCGTTTGATAGACTTCTCTACCGCTGTCGCGTTCAATTAATTCGAACATATCAGTTTCCTCCCTTTAATACGTTTTATTTATATTGTTTTCTAATACACATGAGTTATGCAAAAACTTCTAATGAGTGAAAAAGGTGTGATTGGCTCATACTATACGAAAGCAATACAGCAAGAGAGGCGATCCATGTTGAAGCACTTGAAAATGATAGCTGGTATAGCGTACCAGGACAATAAAACGAAAGCTTTGATTAAGAGAATTCCGCGGAATGCAGTTGCGGTTGTTTGTCATCGCGATATTGATGCCCTAGCAGCAGAAGGGTTAATTCATTCTCAAGTAAAAGCAGTAATTAACTTTAATGAATCAATGACAGGTACGTATGATCACGATGGCGTATGGAAGCTGTTAGAAGCTGGTATCCCAGTTTTTGATGCCTTTGGTCCGAAGCAAGATTTAGATCATCAGTATATTCACATCATAGATGGTGAATTGTATGTGCGAAATAATGGAACTTATGAAAAGGTAGCAGAAGTTTTTCAATATAGTTTTAATGTGGTTATACAAAGGAAAAGGCATGCCTGGAATAACCTATCTGAGCAATATAGGGCTTTTGTTAATAATTCATTAACGCACGCTGAAAAGGAACTGCATCAATTTTTACACCCTATTGTTCAATTATCATTGCGAAAGAAAATGGAAGGGAAGGATGTATTAATTGTTGCTAGGGGTGAAGGCTATATGGATGACCTTAAGGCGTTCAAACGGTTGAGGGGTAAAAAAGAGGTTGTCATTATAGCTGTTGATGGAGGTGCTGATGGATTACTCGCATGTCGTATGAAACCGGATTTTATTATCGGTGATATGGATTCGGTCAGTCGCAAGGCATTGACGGCAGGGGATCCACAGTTAATCGTTCATCGGTATTTGGATGGATCTTCTCCGGGAGAGGTACGGTTAAAACAGTTAGGGTTACGAGTCGACGCGATAACGTTTGTGGGAACCAGTGAAGATGTCGCACTCATTTTTTCCTATTGGGCAAAAGCGAACAAAATTTATATGATTGGTACCCGTTCGAGTATGAATGAGTTTTTAGAGAAAGGGAGACCAGGAATGGGTTCAAGTTTACTTGCGCGGATTCAGGCTGGGCATAAAATTGTCGATTTGAAGGGGATCCGTCATGTGATCAATGAAAACGACTACCCAATGCCAAAATTAGTGGCATTGCCTGCGTTCCTTTTATTCGCTCTTTATTTTGCAAGTCCTAAAATGGAACTATTAATCACAATAATTTTGCAAGTGATAAGGTAGGATGATGATATGTGGAAACAAACAGTACAGATGTATATGGCAATTGGAGCAGCTGTCGCTGTCGGCATAATGATCGGGGTTCTCTTTGATAAGGAATGGTTGACAGAACAGCAACTCGCATATATTCAAAGTTTAAGGCAAGAAAATTCAGTCCTAAGTCAAGAGAGGGAACAGTGGTTAGCATATGTTGAGGACGAATTAAAGCATATGGATGTTTTTGTTTCAGGAGACCGACAAAATGATGATCTCCTATACCATCTATTATCACAAGTTGGAATTAAAGCAACGACCATTCAAGAGCTTGATCCTGTCATGGAACGAAAGGGGATATTGATTACAATGGGGGAAGAACTAGATCTTCATGAGAATGAACTGCCTCACATTGCATTAGAACAGATCCCTAATGATGGGCAAGATGTGTTGCAGTTATATGTTGCTTTGCTTCGTCTTAAAGGAGAGGTGTCTGATGGATAAGGTTAGTGTAGTGGTTCCAGCCTATAATGAAGAGCATTATATCGGTGAAACCTTAAATACACTAAAGCAATGTAGTTGGGCAGAAGAAATTATCGTTGTAAATGACGGTAGTCGTGATCGAACCGGAGAGATTGCGGATGTACATAGTGACAAATCGGTTCATTTAGAGAGGAATTATGGAAAATCCTATGCCATCAAACAAGGATGGAAACGAGCGAGTGGGGATATCATTGTTTGTATAGACTGTGATCTTGGGGCATCTGCAGCAGAGGCGGAAAAGTTGATTCAGCCACTGTTGACATATTCATTCATTGATGTTGTTATTGGCCGTCTTGCTGAACCGAAAAAAAGGGGGTTCGGTCTTTTAAAAAAACGGACACAACGATTGGTGTTAAAGAAGACGGGTTGCTGGCTTACGGCTCCATTATCAGGACAGCGGGCGTTTCGGAGGAGGTGGCTTCCGTATATTCAACTTGATCATGCCACTGGCTTTGGTGTTGAAGTGGCGATGAACATACGCTTGTTGCAAGCGGGAGCTACTGTTGTTGAAGTGGATACAGATATCAAACACCGTGAAACAGGGAAAGATTTGAAGGGGTTTATCCATCGAGGTAAACAATGGCTAGATATTGAGAAAACGATCTGGAGTGTATCAATATGATTGTGCTTATCTTTTTAGTTCCTATTTTAACGTATTTATTCATGCGTGTTTTTAAAGCATTTGGTTGGACAACGACGAATTTTGAGGGGAAAGATATACCTTATAGCCTCGGACTGATTGTCGTTTTTTCTTTTATAGTGTTTTCTCTCGTTGCGCCCATTGAGAATCAAGCATCTTCTCTTTATAGTTTTTTGTTTATTACGTGTATTTGGTTCATAGGTTTTATTGATGATCGTTTTGGGGATTTAGGGCCAAAGGGGCTTCATGGTCACTTTAAATATTTACTAAAGGAAGGGAAAGTAAGTACAGGATTACTTAAGGTAGTCGGTACGGTAGGCGTTAGTTTCTTTTATTTATTCGTGTATTTGCAACCGGCAACGATTGCTGAGGGGGTTCGCTACGCTGCTTTGTTGATTTTAACACCTCATATCATGAATTTATTTGATACAAGACCGCTGCGTGTTTGGAAGATAACGTTGTTGCATTCGTTCCTTTTTTTATCGTTCATTGACTTGCTGCCCTTTTCATTTACTGTCTTTTTATTAACGGTTTTCTTTGTCCTTTATGTATTTGAAGGGCATCAATTAGCGATGTTAGGAGACAATGGGGCAACTTCGATTGGTGCGGTGCTTGCCTTGCTAACCATTTTATACACTGATGTTCAGGTTCAATGGTCCGCTGTTGCGGTTTATGCGCTATTAACCATCATAGCTGAAAAATCATCATTTAGTTACTGGATCGAAAAGACACCGCTATTAAAACGGCTTGACCGTTGGGGATTATCATAAATGAATAGATAAAATGGGGCTGCCTATCACCATTAGGACAGCCCCTCTTTAGGCATTATGCTTTCTTTTGGTATTTAGGAGCGACTTTATTATTTTTCCTGTCTCGATAAAATATGAATCCACCGACAAAGCCTAACCCTAATACAAACGCAATCAGTCCTGCGAAAAATTGTAACCATAATGCTGGGAATGGAACATGAAGTATGTTAAAAAAGACATCGCGCATTAATTTAATTCCAAACCCAGCGATGAATCCTGGGATTAATAAGACCAAAAGTGCAATAAACCTCATCTTTTAAAGTCCTTTCAAAACGTAATAGTAAATAGACTAAACTTAGTTTACATGATTTTTTTATGGCTGTCCAAGTTCGTTATTGAAAGTTTTATGAATTTAAGAGATAGTTACAAGTAGTTCTATCAATTAGAGGTACAGCTTTTTATTCAATAGAGGTGATCGGTTGTGAAAAAAATAATGATCATTGGTGCGGGTGAAGGTGGTACAGCATTGCTTCGTATGCTCGTAGAAGCAGAGACGATGCAAGTGGTTGCGGTAAGTGATATTGACCCGCAAGCTCCGGGGTTAGATGAAGCGAGGCGTCTTGGGATCGAAACGAGTACTGATTGGCGTACGCTGTTGTCAGATAGGGTTGATGTAGTCATTGAGGCAACAGGGGACGAACATGTGCTAGCTGAGATTAACCAGCGTTGTAGTGAGCGAACAGCAGTTATTCCTGGGCAGGTTGCTAGCTTAATTTTTAATTTAATAGCGGAAAAGGAAGCGTTGATTGGCAAGTTAGAACAGCATTATAACATTCACGATATCATTCTAAATTCGACACATGATGGGATGATCGCGATCAATGAGCAACGAAGGATCACACTAGTGAATGCGGCAGCAGAACGGATGACGGGGTTAAAGGCGGCGGATGTCATAAATAAGGACATTCATGATGTTATGCCATCCAGTCTTTTACCGAACGTGTTACATACAGGGGTTGAAGAAACCAACCGAGAACAAGTGCTTGAGAATGGGCGAAAAATTGTCACGACACGGGTTCAAATGAAAGATGATGATCGCTTAATCGGTGCGCTAGCTGTTTTTAAAGACATTACTGAAATTGTTCAAATGGCCGAACAAGTTACAAATTTAAAAAGCATACAAACGATGTTGGAGGCTATCATTAACTCATCGGATGAAGCGATTTCAGTGGTTGATGAGCACGGAAAGGGGTTAATGATTAATCCGGCTTATACACGTTTGACAGGTCTTTCTCCAGAAGAGGTGATTGGTAAACCTGCTACCGCTGATATTTATGAAGGAGAAAGTATGCACATGCATGTCTTAAAAACGAGAAAGCCTGTCCGTGGCGTTCGTTTAAAGGTTGGTCCGAAACGTCGTGATGTCGTTGTCAATGTTGCTCCTGTTATCGTTGACGGCCAGTTAAAGGGGAGTGTCGGTGTCATTCATGACGTTTCTGAAATTAAATCGCTAACAGATGAACTTGAACGTGCTAGACGAATCATTCGTACACTTGAAGCGAAGTACTCATTTGATGATATTATTGGAGAATCTGAAGAGATGAAGCTTGCGATTGAACAAGCAAAAATTGGAGCTTCGACACCAGCAACCGTATTGTTGCGCGGGGAGTCGGGGACAGGGAAAGAATTATTCGCCCATGCGATTCACAACGAAAGTGATCGGAAATATAAAAAATTCATTCGAGTGAACTGTGCTGCTATTTCAGATTCGTTACTTGAAAGTGAATTGTTTGGCTATGAAGAGGGTGCGTTTTCTGGGGCAAAGCGAGGCGGCAAACGTGGCTTGTTTGAGGAAGCGAATAACGGTAGTATTTTTTTAGACGAAATTGGTGAGCTCTCTAGTAGTACCCAGGCAAAACTGCTACGCGTACTGCAGGAAAAAGAAATTGTACGTGTCGGTGGAACAAAAGCGATCCCGATTGATGTTCGGGTTATTGCGGCAACGAACGTTAACCTTGAAAAAGGTATAAATGAAAATACCTTTAGGGAAGATTTATACTATCGTTTAAATAAAATGCCAATACAAATTCCGTCTTTGCGTGACCGCAAAGGTGATTTGTGTCATTTGGGTAAGCATCTTGTTTCAAAAATTAATCAGGACTATGGTCGAAATGTGGAAGGAATTACGCAAGAGGCATTAACACATTTACAAAGCTATCATTGGCCTGGGAATGTTCGCGAATTAGAGAATGTCCTAGGTCGGGCAATTATCTATATGAAACAGACCGAACGTAACATTGATGTCCATCATATCCCCCCGCTCGATATTGAAGCTCAAGTGGTGGTTAAACAAGAGCAGGCTACCGCTAGTGATTATTCATCACTAGCAGAGATGGTTGAGCAATTTGAGAAAGACAAAATCATTGAAGCGTTACAAGCACATAAAGGAAATAAGACAGCGACGGCGAAGAGTTTAAAGCTGTCGATTCGTAATTTATATTATAAACTTGGTAAATACAACATTGAAAAACATGGCATGCAATAATTTGCATAGTGTGAAAAAGGTTGCACGATGCAATTAGTTTAAAAAACCGTCAAATAAAGCGTTTTCATAACCGAGGTTATTGGCATGATACTTGCATTATGTAAAAGTAGAACGGACGAAAGGGTAGAGGTTTGATGAAATTAGATGATTTAGTACTAGAGGCAGCGCAATTACCTCAAAAAACCATTGCGGTTGCAGCAGCTGATGACGACAAAGTGTTAGAAGTGATTGAGGAAGCACTAAAGAGAAAGTTAGCCTCGTTCTTATTATTTGGTAAAGAACAAAGAATTAAATCTCTTCTAGATGATCCGTCAGTCGTCAATGACGATGTTGAAATTATTGATACAACGGGCCCTGAACAATCGGCTCATCTTGCTGTTAAAGCCGTTCATGAAGGAAAAGCGGATTTAGTCATGAAAGGGATGGTATCTACCTCCGTTATTTTAAAGGCTGTTTTAAATAAAGATTACGGTCTTCGAACTGGGAGGATCCTTTCTCATGTTGCTGTTTTTGAAATTCCGTTTTTCGATCGGTTTTTATTCATTACTGATTCTGCGATGAATGTATCTCCAAGTTTGGAACAAAAGGTAGATATCGTGATCAATGCGGTTGAAGTTGCTCATAAAATCGGTTATCCTGTCCCGAAAGTAGCTCCGATTACAGCTGTTGAGGTTGTGAACCCTGACATGGCAGCGACGATGGATGCTGCCGTATTGACGCAAATGAATCGTCGTGGACAGATTAAGAATTGTCTCATTGATGGCCCGCTCGCGTTGGACAATGCAATTTCGTTCGAAGCTGCACGTTATAAAGGGCTTGAGAGCGATGTTGCTGGTCGTGCAGATATTTTACTTGTTCCAACAGTAGAGGTTGGTAATATCCTTTATAAGTCACTTGTTTACTTTGCCAATGCAAGTGTTGGTGGTTTTATTGCGGGAGCGAAGGCGCCAATTATTTTAACGTCAAGGACCGATTCTACAAATAATAAACTATACTCAATCGCGATGGCGCTTCACTCGCTAAAATCCGAAACAGAAGCACAAAATAATTATCTAGTAAGTCATTAGGAGGACTGGGAGATGGAACTTTTTAAATATATGGAAACGTATGATTACGAACAAGTTGTTGTATGTCAAGATAAACAATCAGGTCTTAAAGCGATCATTGCTATTCATGATACGACATTGGGTCCGGCGCTCGGTGGTACACGAATGTGGATGTATGATACAGAGGAAGCGGCGTTTGAGGACGCGCTTCGCCTAGCAAAAGGGATGACTTATAAAAATGCCGCAGCAGGGTTAAACCTTGGGGGAGGCAAAACCGTCATAATAGGAGATCCTCGCAAAGATAAAAATGAAGAAATGTTCCGTGCGTTTGGTCGCTACATCCAAGGATTAAATGGTCGTTACATTACGGCAGAGGATGTTGGGACCACTGTTGAAGACATGGACCTGATTCACGAGGAAACTGACTATGTCACAGGGATTTCGCCAGCTTTTGGTTCGTCAGGGAATCCATCTCCAGTAACTGCTTATGGTGTCTATGTTGGTGTGAAGGCATCCGCCAAAGAAGCGTTTGGTTCGGATTCGCTAGAAGGGAAAACCATTGCCGTCCAAGGTGTAGGGAATGTTGCTTTTAATCTATGTAAACACCTACACGAAGAAGGCGCTAACTTAATTGTTACCGATATTAATAAAGAAGCTGTTCAACGTGCTGTTGATGCCTTTGGTGCTAAGGCTGTCGATGTGAATGACATCTATGGTGTCGACTGTGACATTTATGCTCCATGTGCACTTGGAGCGGTTATTAATGATGAAACCATTCCGCAACTAAAAGCAAAAGTTGTTGCAGGGGCTGCGAATAATCAATTAAAAGAAGATCGTCATGGTGATCAATTAAATGAAATGGGAATCGTGTATGCACCAGACTACGTCATTAACGCAGGTGGAGTCATTAATGTAGCAGATGAGCTTTACGGTTATAACCAAGAACGAGCGATGAAAAAAGTAGAGACGATTTATGATAATCTTACAAAAGTGTATGACATCGCTAGGAGAGATAACATTCCTACGTATTTAGCCGCAGACCGATTAGCGGAAGAACGTATTGAACGTATGAGAAAGTCACGTAGTCAATTTTTACAAAATGGTCATCACATTTTAAGTCGTCGCTAATGAGATAGGTGGAGTTGAAAAGACATGATTGATCAGGATATTAGGATTCTTACGCTAAACCCTGGCTCAACTTCTACGAAAATAGGCATTTTTACCAGCGGTCATTCATTATACGAAAAAACAATCCGGCATGATCGAGATGAGCTTGCTACCTATGAATTAGTCATTGATCAATATTCGTATCGCAAAGAGGTGATACTTGCAACCTTGCATTCAGAAGGGATCAACTTGTCTAAACTTGACGCTGTAGTCGGTCGAGGGGGGTTGCTTCGACCGATTGAGAGCGGGACATATGTAGTGAATGATGAAATGCTTGCTGACTTAAAAGCAGGTTATGCTGGTATGCATGCCTCCAATTTAGGTGGGATACTCGCTTTTGAAATCGCACAGCAGTTAAATATACCTTCCTATATTGTTGATCCAGTTGTTGTTGATGAAATGATGCCGATTGCAAGGATATCGGGTCTTCAGGGGATTGAACGTAAAAGCATTTTTCATGCGTTGAATCAAAAAGCGATTGCTAGAAGGGCAGCAGATGATCTCAATAAGAAGTATGAAGAACTAAATTTAATTGTTGTTCATATGGGTGGAGGGATTACAGTAGGTGCTCATAAACGTGGGCGAGTTGTTGATGTGAATAATGGTTTACATGGAGAGGGTCCATTTTCCCCTGAACGATCTGGTACATTACCAACAGGTGAATTAGTGAACTTGTGTTTTTCAGGACGTTATAGTAAGCCTGAGGTTGAAAAACTGCTAGCCGGATCAGGGGGTTTGATGAGTTATTTTCATACGACGGATGCGATAAAGGTTGAGAAAATGATCGATGCTGGGGATGAGGAAGCAAAACTCGTCTATCAAGCAATGATTTATCAAGTTGGGAAGGAAATTGGAGCGGCAAGTGTAGCTCTTCAGGGAAGAGTTGATGCTATTATTTTAACTGGAGGGCTCGCATATGGCCAATCGCTTGTAGAAGAAATGACCAACCAAGTTAGCTGGATCGCAGATGTTCTTGTCTATCCTGGTGAAGATGAGTTAAAAGCGTTAGCAGAAGGTGCTTTTCGGGTCTTGCAGGGGAGTGAAAAGGCGAAAGAATACCCAAAAGGGAATGTGATCTAGTTTTAGGATAGAGACGGTTATGCTCAAGTAATGAAGGAGGAACGTAAATGTCACAAGAATATGATCTAGTCGTACTAGGTGCAGGAACTGGTGGTTATGTCGCTGCAATTCGTGCATCACAATTAGGGTTAAAAGTGGCTGTTGTTGAGAAGGAAAAGCTTGGGGGAACATGTTTGCATAAAGGGTGTATTCCAAGCAAGGCATTACTTCGTAGTGCTGAAGTGTATGCAACGGCGAAGAGGTCAGAAGAGTTTGGAATTGAAACAAAGGGAGTTGGTGTAAATTTCTTAAAGGTTCAAGAGCGAAAGCAAAAAATTGTTGATCAATTACATAATGGCGTTCAGCATTTGATGAAACAAGGGAAGATTGACGTTTATCAGGGAACAGGTCGTATTTTAGGACCATCGATTTTTTCGCCGACACCAGGTACGATTTCTGTTGAATTTTCCAATGGTGATGAGAATGCGATGCTCGTTCCGAAAAACGTTATTATCGCTACTGGTTCAAAGCCAAGAACGTTACCAGGTATTGAAGTGGATGGTGAGTATGTTTTAACTTCTGATGAGGCACTGCAACTTGAGGAACTTCCGAGTTCGATTGTGATTGTCGGTGGCGGTGTGATTGGCATTGAATGGGCGTCTTTGTTTGCAGATTTCGGAGTGGATGTCACCGTGCTTGAATATGGCGATCGTATTTTACCGACGGAAGATCATGAAATTTCAAAAGAGGCGCAACGTTTATTGAAGAAAAAAGGTGTGAAGCTCATAACAGGTGCTAAAGTGCTTGGTGATTCATTAGAAAAGACTGACGGAATCACCATTAGAGCTGAGCATAAGGGGGAAGAAAAGTCCTTTTCTGGGGATAAGTTACTCGTTTCTGTTGGTCGTGTGGCTAATGTTGAAGATATTGGTTTGCAAAATACTGATATTCAGGTCACAAATGGTGTGATTGAAACAAATGATGTCTATCAAACAAAAGAATCCCATATTTACGCCATTGGCGATGTGATCGGTGGATTACAACTTGCGCATGTTGCTTCTCATGAAGGAATTATCGCTGTCGAGCACCTAGCGAATCAACAGCCACAGCCACTTGATTATTCGATGGTCGCTAAGTGTACGTATAGTCACCCAGAAGTGGCTAGCGTCGGTTTAACCGAACAAGAAGCTAAAGGTCAAGGTTACACCGTCCAAACCGGTAAATTTTCGTTTCGGGCGATTGGTAAGGCGCTCGTATTTGGAGAGTCAGATGGGTTTGTAAAGCTTGTCGTAGATAAAGATAGTGAGGACTTACTCGGTGTTCATATGATTGGGCCGCATGTGACGGACATGATTTCAGAGGCAGCCCTTGCTCGTGTATTAGATGCCACCCATTGGGAGGTTGCGCATACGATTCATCCGCATCCAACCTTATCAGAGGTGATTGGGGAAGCTGCATTGGCTGTAGATGGCAAAGCGATTCATTCATAAGGTTTAGTTGATTAAAGGAGGGTTTATAATGACTGAAAACCGCCATAAAGCACTCGGGTTATCAGACGAAGACGTATTGAAAATGTATGAAACGATGTTAGAAGCGAGGAAGATTGACGAACGGATGTGGTTACTTAACCGTGCAGGAAAAATTCCGTTTGTTATTTCTTGTCAAGGACAAGAAGCGGCGCAAGTAGGAGCAGCGATGGCGTTAGATGTTGACAAAGACTATGTGCTGCCATATTACCGTGATTTAGGTGTTGTCCTCACCTTTGGGATGACAGCACGTGACTTAATGCTGTCTGCTTTTGCGAAAGCTGAGGATCCAAATTCAGGTGGAAGGCAAATGCCGGGTCATTTTGGTCAAAAGAAAAATCGGATTGTGACAGGTTCTTCACCGGTAACGACACAAGTGCCTCATGCAGTTGGGATTGCTCTAGCAGGAAAAATGGATGGGAAAGATCTTGTGACATTTACAACGTTCGGTGAAGGTTCATCAAACCAAGGGGATTTCCATGAAGGGGCGAATTTTGCAGGAGTACACAAATTACCAGTGATTTTTATGTGTGAAAACAATAAATATGCGATTTCAATCCCTGTTGAACGACAATTGGCATGTGAAAATGTTTCCGATCGCGCAATAGGTTATGGTATGCCAGGTGTTACGGTCGATGGTAATGATCCATTAGCTGTTTATGAAGCGGTAAAAGAGGCAGCAGAACGTGGTCGCAAAGGAGAAGGACCATCATTAATTGAAACGGTCTCTTACCGGTTAACACCACATTCTAGTGATGATGATGACCGTGCGTATCGCTCACGTGAAGAAGTTGAAGAAGCAAAGAAAAAGGACTCGATTTTTACGTTTGCGGCTTATTTAAAAGAGGTTGGGGTCTTAACTGAAGAGGTTGAACAAGAGATTAACGAGCGAATCACGAAGTTAGTAAACGAAGCGACTGAATATGCTGAACATGCACCTTATGCTAACCCTGAAGATGCATTAAAGCATGTTTATGCAGAATAAGGGGGGAGATTTCATGGCAGTCATTTCTTATATTGAAGCGGTTATTCAAGCATTACGCGAAGAGATGGAACGTGATAAAAAGGTGTTTGTACTCGGTGAAGATGTTGGTGCTCGTGGAGGTGTTTTCCGGGCAACGGATGGATTATATGAGCAATTTGGAGAAGAACGAGTGATTGATACACCATTAGCAGAATCGGCAATAGCAGGGGTTGGGATTGGTGCAGCCATGTATGGAATGCGTCCAGTGGCTGAAATGCAGTTTGCTGACTTTATTATGCCTGCCGTCAATCAAATTGTTTCGGAAGCGGCGAAAATTCGCTACCGTTCCAATAATGATTGGACGTGTCCGATTACGATTCGTGCTCCATACGGCGGTGGTGTACATGGTGCACTTTATCATTCACAATCGGTTGAAGCTTTATTTGCGAATGTTCCAGGGCTTAAAATTGTGATGCCATCAACACCATACGATGTCAAAGGGCTTTTGAAAGCGGCGATTCGATCTGATGACCCTGTGTTATTTTTTGAGCATAAGCGTGCGTATCGCTTAATTAAAGGCGAAGTACCAGAGGAAGATTATACACTACCGATTGGAAAAGCAGATGTGAAGCGTGAAGGTGATGATATCACAGTGATTACGTACGGACTTTCCGTTCACTTTGCACTTCAAGCAGCGGAAAAATTAGAAAAGGATGGAATTTCTGCGCATGTTCTTGATTTGCGTACAGTCTATCCTTTAGACCAAGACGCGATCATCGAAGCCGCAAAGCGGACTGGAAAAGTATTGCTTGTGACTGAAGATAATAAAGAAGGTAGCGTCATGAGTGAGGTATCTGCGATCATTGCTGAACATTGCTTGTTTGACCTTGATGCGCCTATCCAACGGTTGGCTGGTCCGGATGTTCCGGCGATGCCATATGCACCGACTATGGAAAAATATTTTATGGTAAACCCAGATAAAGTTGAAAAAGCAATGCGTGAACTAGCTGAATTTTAGGATTTGAGGAGGGTATGAGATGGCAACTGAAATAACAATGCCTCAACTTGGGGAAAGTGTAACGGAAGGAACAATCACAAAATGGCTTGTAGCACCTGGTGATCATGTCAATAAATATGATCCAATCGCAGAAGTAATGACGGATAAAGTGAATGCAGAAGTCCCTTCCTCTTATAGTGGAACAATTAAAGAGCTTGTTGCTAACGAAGATGAAACCATCGCTGTTGGTGAATTAATCTGTTATATCGAGGTTGAAGGTGCAGAAACAGAGCAAAAGCAAGAAGAATCAAAGCAAGCAGAAGCAGAACCTGATTCAGCAACAAAACCAAGCGATCAATCTCAAAAGCAACGTTATTCACCTGCTGTCCTTCGCTTAGCACAGGAACATGAGATTGATCTTACACAAGTGACTGGTTCTGGAAAAGGTGGTCGAATTACTCGTAAGGATATTAAGGCGCTGATTGAAAGTGGTGAGCAACCTCAGAAGCCTGTTTCGGAGCCGAGTGGTAAAAGTGAATTAAAGGTACCGGAGTCACGGCCAACTGAGGTACCAGGTAGTCCGGATCCAGTGAAGAAGGATGCATCAGGACCTGCACCTACAGCTGGACCTGGTGATATCGAAATCCCTGTTAGTGGTGTGCGAAAAGCGATCGCTGCTAATATGGTGAAAAGTAAGCATGAGGCCCCACATGCATGGATGATGGTTGAGGTGGATGTGACGAACCTTGTCAACTTCCGTAACGAAATAAAAGAATCCTTTAAACAAAAAGAAGGCTTTAGCTTAACGTTCTTACCGTTCTTTATCAAAGCAACAGTTGAAGCGTTAAAAGAATTCCCACAACTAAATTCGATGTGGGCGGGTGATAAGATTATTCAGAAGAAGGATATTAATATCTCTATTGCAGTTGCAACGGATGATTCACTCTATGTGCCAGTCATTAAACATGCGGATGAAAAGAACATAAAAGGGGTTGCTAGAGAGATTAATGAGCTAGCTACCAAGGTCCGTACTAATAAATTGTCAGGTGAAGATATGCAAGGCGGAACATTTACGGTTAATAATACGGGCTCATTTGGTTCCGTATTATCAACGCCAATTATTAATCATCCACAAGCAGCGATCTTGTCAGTCGAGTCCATCGTCAAACGTCCTGTTGTGATGGAAAACGATATGATTGCGGTACGAAGCATGGTTAACCTTTGTTTATCATTGGATCACCGTGTACTTGATGGACTTGTATGTGGTCGCTTCTTAGCTCGTATTAAAGAAAAGCTTGAAGCAATGTCCAATGAGAACACGTCCATTTATTAAATTTGAAAAAGGTGGCTGTCAGTAACGTGACGGTCACTTTTTTAATACATTTTTTGATTTCCTACATTGATTGTTTCTTTTTGGTCAATCCTACATGATAAGTACAATTAGAAAGGGTGGCTAGAATGAGAAACAATAATATGAGTCAGGCGCTGTTATTGTTCATGGCATGTACTCTCCTAGTAGCACTATTTACGAATCAACCGTTGATCTACGCTGAAGAGGGGGAAGGCTCACAAGAGGCGGAGTGTCAATATGAAGATAAAATTATGCATACCCATGAAAATTTTAGTATTCACTTGAATTTATACTATCAATTACTAGCGGAAAAATTTGCCCCGGAGTATGTGGATGTATGGCAAGAGATCAATAAGGAAAGGGAACTGATCCGGAAAAAACTTCAAGAAGCTAAAAAGAAAGGCGAGCTTTTGCATGGAGATGTTGTAGGGGAAGAATGGTTGAAAAAACATGAATCATTACAAACGGAGTTTACGAACGCTGTTCAAAAACAAGATGATCAAGAGTTGAAAGAATTGATTCCAAAGCTATTTACGAATTATAAAGAATTAAATGAACTGTTTAAGAAACGACTAGAGCTTAGCCAGTCATGACACCCAAAGCACCTCAGTTTCTCTGAGGTGCTTCGCTTTTAGTGAAGGTGGAGTCCGCCTGGTACATTCGTAAATGGTTTGGGTGAGAAGGAGACTGCTGAAAAAGTAACAGGCAGGCCAATTCAGGAAGTGACCACTTTTTTTATAAATGTATGCGTATGATTTGGAAACTCTAGGGTATAAAGGGTACAATAGGGGTAGAAACTATAATAAAGAGGTGTGTAACGAATGGAATTTAATTTCATGATAAATGATGTCGTCCAAACGGCACGTAAGGAAATGCAGGAGGCAGGCTATACGGAACTAACAACAGTTGAAGATGTTGAAGACGTCGTTAAACAAGAGGGAACGACCCTTGTTATGGTGAATTCTGTATGTGGTTGTGCAGGTGGTATTGCTAGACCAGCAGCTGCTTATATGGCTAATTATGATAAGAAGCCCGATCGTTTTGTAACAGTATTTGCTGGTCAAGATAAAGAAGCGACTGCAAAAATTCGCTCATATTTCACTGGCTATGCACCGTCTTCACCTTCATTTGCACTTTTAAAAGATGGTGAAATTAAAATGATGGTAGAACGTCACGAGATTGAAGGGCATGAGCCAATTCAAGTCGTGCAAAAGCTTGAAAAAGCATTCGACACGTATTGCTCGTAATCTATATTTGACGCAACTTGAATGGGATAGGGGATCGATGTGACGGAGATTCAAGTTGCATAGGATCCCTTTTTGTAAGCAAGCATTCACGGCTATTTTGTGCTATACTATACAGCGGAATGAGTAAAGGAGAGTGAAAAGTTTGCAAGGGTTACAAGAGTTATATGATAAAATTCAGGAATATCTAAATATGGAGGAAGAAATTTCGTTTGCGGAATTTAACAGCTACTATAAAGATGTGATGTCAGTGTTAGCGGACAAAAACGAATCCTTCGAAGAAGATGATATTTGGAAGGCATTATTTATTATCGAAAATTTAATGTCTAATGCAGATAGTAGAGCATCCGAATCAAAGGGCTCAACAGCAAAAAAATATAAAAAGATGAGTGAACGAACGACTCTTTGGTCAAAAAACTTAGCGTCTCGGTTACATAAGTTTGGCTATACTGAAGAACAAATTAATGAACGTTTTGAAGGAATGCTTGAAGAAGGCACAGTAAAGGCGGAATAGGGATTGAATGAAAGAGTTGAAAGGCTACTTTTAACTCTTTCAAAATATACTTGACACCGATAGCCACTGTGTTATAATAAATTATGTCGCAAATATTAATAGCCACTTAGGCGTCCATAGTGAAATGGATATCACACGAGATTTCGGCTCTCGTATTCTGGGTTCGAATCCTGGTGGGCGCGCCAATACATAAATTCAAGGTCTTGGATATAATCTGAGGCCTTTTTTTATTTCCTCTTGTTATCTTTATACCAGCATAAAGTGATTTTTTGATATAGTAGAAATAGTGATTATTTGCTCAAAAATCGTCGAATGGAGAGAAATACTTGAAGAACATATTGAACTTGCCTCTAAGGTGGAAAATAACGGGATTAGCATTTGGTATTGTTGCTTTTTCCTTAGTTGTTATCGGTATCATTTTGATAGGCTATATTTCTGATGTTAAAGAGGAAGAATTGTCACAACGAGCGATGATTACGGCGCAATTGGTTGCGCAAAACCAAACCGTGCAAGCTAATATAGATAAAGAAAATGCCTCTGCTATTTTACAGCCATTTGCAGAACGGACTCGTATGCTTAATAAAAATGATTATATCGTCATTCTCAATATGGATCGGGAACGGTTAACACACCCGATACACGAACGTTTGCATACCACCTTCTATGGCGGAGATGAAGGTCCAGCGTTTGCTGAGCATATCTATACGTCTAAAGCTAGAGCTGGTGATGCAACAACGGTACGTGCCTTTGTTCCAGTGGTTAACGCAGATCATGAACAAGTCGGTGTTGTCGTTGTCGGAAACGTGTTGCCGAGTCTGAAATCATTAATTTACGAAGGTAGTAATACCGCAATTCCGATTATAGGGATTACGTTGTTGGTTGGCTTTTGGGGAGCCTGGATGTTGGCAAATCATATTAAAGAGCAGACTTTTCATATGGAGCCCAAACAACTGGCAAGAGTACTTGTCGAGCGGACAGCAACATTTAATGCGATTCATGAAGGTGTGATTGCGATTGACGATCAAGAGCAGATTACAGTCATCAATGAATCAGCGATAAAGATGTTGCAAATTAAAAATGAAAACGTTATCGGGAAGAAAATCCGAGTTGTTATTCCCGATACACGGTTACCGGAAATCTTATATTCTGAACAACCAGTTTATCAAAAGGAGTTTTACGTTCAGAATCGAGCGGTTTTAAGCAACCGCATTCCAATCAGAGTGGCCGGTAAAACTGTCGGAGCAGTTGCTGTTTTTCAGGATAAGACAGAAGTTGACCGCCTTGCAGAAGAATTAACAGGTGTACAAGCATTTGTTGATGCTCTACGCGTTCAAAATCATGAGTATTCAAATAAACTCCATACAATTGCTGGATTAATTCAATTAGATCAAGGAAAAAAAGCATTAGAATATATTTTTGAACTAAATGATGAGCAATCTGCACTATCACAATTATTTACAAAAAATATCCACGATGATAGCATCGCTGGTTTGCTACTTGGTAAAGTTAGTCGCGGTAAGGAGTTAGGCATTAAAGTTAAAATCGATAAAGACAGCCTGTTTACTCATTATCCAGAAGGAATCACAAATCATGATTTGGTTGTCATCCTCGGTAATTTGATCGATAACAGTATTGATGCTTTGCAGTTGTCTACAAAAAATAACAAAGACATTTTTGTATTGATTCAGGAGCATGAGGGCCAATTATTAATCTGTCTTTCCGATAATGGTGATGGAATCCCTGAAAGCATACAGGGAAATATTTTTTCAAGAGGGTATTCAACGAAGGCCAATGAAGGCAGAGGGATAGGGTTATTTCTCGTTCAATCGATCGTAGAACGTGTGGACGGTCACATTAGGGTTGATAGCACAATACAAAAAGGTACGACGATTTCGATTCATGTGCCAATGAAAAGGGAGAGTGTCCAGTATGAACCAGAACGGAACCGATGAAATTACTGTATTGTTAATTGAAGATGATCCGATGGTTCAGGAAGTTAACCGTTTGTTTATAGAAAAAGTAGATGGTTTTTCCGTTATCGGTGTGGCTTCAAATGGAAAAGAAGGTAGACAACAGGTACATTCACTAAAACCAGATCTTGTTTTATTGGACATTTATATGCCTGATACAAATGGTATGATGCTCGTCCAACAACTTCGTCAAGAAGATACCGATGTAGATATTATAGCCGTTACGGCAGCCAATGATACAAAAACTGTGAAAACCTTGATGCGTTATGGGGCGATTGATTACATAGTAAAGCCATTCACGTTTGAAAGGTTAGAAAAGGCATTGAAGCAATATAAAGATGTTTATCTTCAGTTAAATGAACAAGCGGAAGTATCGCAGGATCAACTCGACGAAGTTTTACAGCAAAAGGATGGGAAGGTAGAGCAAGGTTTGCCTGAAGAGTTGCCAAAAGGGTTACATGTATTGACATTAAAGCAAATTTACACGTATTTAGAACAAACAAGCGAGCCAAAGTCTGCGGAGGCGATTGGTGCGTCAATTGGAATGGCTCGAGTGACAGTCCGTCGTTATTTAAATTACTTAGAGTCTATCGGTAAGGTAGAAATGGAGCTAACGTATGGTACGATCGGTAGGCCTATTCAAATGTACCAAATAAAGACGACAAAGGAGTAGAAAATGAAACGTGTAGTTACGATTTTTTCGTTTTTATTAATAGGGATTTTGACGGCGATCTATATAGGCTTTGGATTTAATGGGGAAGAGGACTTGCAGGCAGTTGATTACGAACTGGAAGGGTTAAATGAAAAATATACTCTTCGATTTAGCCATGTAGTTGCTGAGAATACACCGAAGGGACTAGCAGCTTCTTACTTTGCTGACCTTGTCAAAGAGAAGACAAATGGTTGGGTTGATGTCCAAATTTATCCAAACGGTGTGCTCTATGAGGCACAGGAGGAATTTGAGGCCTTAGCAAAAAATGAAGTACAGATGATTGCGCCAGCTTTTTCAGAGATTGCTGTCCATGACCCAAATTGGTTGTTAATGGACCTTCCTTATGTTTTTGAGGATAAAGATATGCTGGGGAAAGCCTTTAATGGTAGGATTGGCGAGTTGTTATTTGCAAGTATTGAAGAGCATGGGTATATGGGTCTTGATTTCTGGTATAACGGGTTCAAGCAACTAACAAATAATGTAAGGCCAGTTAGGGATCCTGATGACCTAAATGGAATTTCGGTTCGCGTCATGCCTAGTGACGTCTTAAAAGAAACATATCGAACGGTTGACGCAAGTCCTAGAGTGTTTACATTTAATGAAGTTTATGAAGCCTTAAGTGATGAACGGGTTGACGGTCAAGAAAATACGTTAACAAACATGTATTCCAAACGTTTTTATGAGCAGCAAGGTTATATGACAGTGAGCAACCATAGTTATTTAGGCTATGCAGTCTTAATGAACCCACAATTTTGGGATCGGCTACCTTCTAATTATCAACGTCATATACGAGAGGCGATGATCGAAACCACAGAATGGCTTTATGAGCATGAACGTGTGTTAAATGAAGAGATGTATGAGCGAATCGTAAGAAGTGGTGCTATCGATATTCATATCCAAACTGAGCAAGAAAAGCAGCGATGGATTGAAGCTTTTAGCCCGGTCTACGACCAATTTGTTCCAATTATTGACGATGAAATCATGAATGAAGTAAACCATCTACATGAAGGTTAGTACCTTTTAGAGTCGATTTTTTTCGGCTCTTTTTTTATGTGACCAAAAAGACCAAAAAGATCAATAAGTTCAAATAATGAAATGGTTTTGAAAACGCTTTAAAATTGGAATTGTTAAAAAATAAAGGATATAAGGGGGAGCAACATATGAAAAAGTTTCTTAGAAGGACGTTGCTAACAACGATAACAGGTTTAGGTTTGGTCTTTGCGTCAGCTTGTGGTGGGGAAGACACTGCAGGTACACCTGACGATGGTGGAGATGATGCTGGCCAAGATACAACGGTAAATTATGATGAAAGCCCATCAACGGTTGTCATTGGGACTGCATCTCAAGGGGGAACATATTTTATTTATGGTGGTGGTCTTGCATCACTATTAGAAAGTGAACTAGGGGTAACAGCCAATGTGGAAGTAACCGGGGGACCAGTTCAAAATATGATCCTTACTCACAATAAAGATCAAGACATCGGTATGATCACACTTGGACCTGGTTATGAAGGAATCACTGGTACAGGAGAATGGGCAGATGGTCAAACCTATGATGATGTTCGTGTCGCATTCCCGATGTACACAACACCTTTCCATTGGTGGTCATTAGAAAATAGTGGAGTTACATCAATTGATGAAATGGCTGGTATGCGTGTTGGGGTAGGACCAGCTGGTGGAACTTCTGGAACATACTTACCATTAATTCATGATGCATTAGATTTAGATGTACAACCTGTACAAGCAGGGGCAAGTGATATGACGAGCCAACAAATGGATGGTCAATTGGATGTCATTGGTTTTGCTGCTGGTATTCCAATTTCAGCCGTATCAGAAGTTGAAGCGCAACGCGATATTAATTTCTTTGGAATTGACGGTGAGCAAAGAGAGCAAGTGATTGAAGAATATCCTTTCTTCTTCCCATTTACAATTCCTGCTGAAACGTATAACCAATTAGATGAAGATTTAGAAACGATCGCGATGTTTAACTTTGGAATTGTTCATAAGGAAATGGATCCAGATTTCGTTTATGAATTTGTAAAAGCGTACCATGAGAATCAAGATATGCTAATCAACACGCATTCAGCTGCTGAAGAAGCTGTGGAGGATGCGATTTTACGAAATGATGTTATGCCGCTACATCCAGGTGCGATTCGTTATTATGAGGAAGTTGGAATTGAGTTACCTGAATCTGTATATCCTGCAGAACATGAATAATTTAGAATAGGTCACCTGCCGTTTCGGCAGGTGCCCTATCATATATCGAGGAAGCGAGTGTTCAAAAAGGTATTTAATGACTGTAGCTCATTCAATATCTTTTTGAACACCCATTACAGACTAATGCTAGGGAGGTATAGTGATGAGTGAAAAAAACAACAATGATGTTCAGTCTGTTTTAAGTGATGAGAAGGCAAAAGAAATTGAAGAACAAGTAGAGTCATCAAGCTCTGCACGTGAATTGACCGGGTGGACAAAAAAAGCATTTGTAGCAATAGCAATTATTGGTGCTTTGTTTCATTTATATATTCTTAATTTCCATCCCATTGAGCCGTGGGTGTTTAGAACGATCCACTTGGCATTTGGAGCAGTGTTAGGGTTCTTGCTATTTAAAGGCTGGAAAACGGATTCAGAGAAAGTCCATTGGGTTGACTGGTTGATGATTGCTGCAATTATATGGGTAACCTATTATATTATCACGAATGTTTCGGGCCTATTATTCCGTGTCGGTGTGATGCCGCAAATGATGGACACGATTGCTGCTGTTGCCGGACTACTTATTGTACTTGAGTTAACGAGAAGAACGAGTGGTATGACCTTGCCGATTTTAGCAGGGGTGTTTATTGCCTATGCATTTGTTGGCCCATGGATGCCAGGGATTTTAAATCATAATGGTTACTCGTTTGATCGATTCGTTACGTATATTTTTAGTGTGGATGGTGTCTTTGGGGTTACATTGGATGTATCGTCCAAATATATCCTTCTATTTATTATTTTTGGTGCTTTCTTACAAATGTCTGGGGTAGGACGTTATTTTATTGATTTTTCCTTTTCCCTCGCTGGGGGGATGCGTGGTGGACCTGCGAAAGTTTCGGTTATTTCTAGTGGTTTAATGGGGATGATGAATGGTACATCAGCTGGGAATGCGGTGGCAACTGGGTCTCTAACGATTCCGTTAATGAGACGTGTTGGCTATAAAGGTCGCTTTGCGGCTGCGACAGAAGCGACAGCATCAGCTGGTGGACAGATTATGATCCCAATTATGGGGGCTGGTGCCTTTATCATGGCTGAAGTCACTGGAATTGCATATTCTGAAATCATAATTGCCGCAACAATTCCGGCGTTACTGTATTTCTTATCGGTTTATTTCATGGTTGATTTTCAAGCAATTAAAAATGGGATGAGAGGGTTGTCACGTAAAGAGCTACCTTCATTAAAGGGAATTTTTAAACAAGCGTATTTATTTATCCCCATTATTTTATTAATTAGCTCGTTATTAATGGGGTACTCTGTTATTCGCTCAGGTACTGTTGCGATCATCGCATGTTTAATTGTAAGTTGGATTCATCCATCAACACGTATGGGACTAAAGAAAATCATCGGTGCTTTAGAGCTTGGTATGAAAAATGTGATTGGGCTATTGGCCGTATGTGCGTGTGCTGGAATTATTGTCGGTGTTATTGCTTTAACAGGTGTAGGTCTGAGATTTAGTTCAATGCTACTTGGCATTGCGGATACAAACCAATTTTTGGCTTTATTATTTGCAATGGGAATTTCGATTTTATTAGGAATGGGGATGCCGACAACGGCAGCTTATGCTGTTGCCGCCTCTGTTGTTGCTCCAGGACTTATTCAAATTGGGATTGAGCCGATTTTTGCCCATATGTTTGTTTTCTATTACGCGGTAATGTCAGCCATTACGCCTCCAGTTGCGCTTGCAGCTTATGCAGCTGCTGGTGTTGCAGGGACAGATCCGTTTAAGACTGGTGTTCAAGCCTTTAAGTTAGGCATTGCGGCATTTATCGTACCATTCATGTTTATTTATAGTCCTGAGTTAATGATGTTTGGTTCAACTGGAAGTATAGCTCTAGCTGTACTTACGGCTGCTATCGGTATTTACTTACTTTCAGCTTCTGTTCAAGGCTGGTTTGCTGCAAAAAGTGCCAATATTATCGTACGAATCATTCTTGTTGTTGCAGCTGTGGCAATGATAAGTTCAAATCCGCTCTTCGACGCGATAGCAATCGGGCTGATTGTGTTAGCAGTTGTTTTACAAAAAATAAGGGGAGAAAATCCGTTACAGCAAGATAAAGCTGCAATGTAAAGGCAAAAAGTCTTCTAGTTTTATTAACTAGAAGGCTTTTTCCTATCTGAATTGCATTTTAGTTTGGAGAAACGAATAGGTTGATTCAAGTTTTTTGGGAATTGTTTGATTAGAACGATCATTACAACGCCAAATGCCTGTTGTATTTGGATATAGCTCTTTGAAAATGAATGACATGTCGTGGGCAGTTCAATGGATCAATTTACTTTCGATTCTTGTAATTGCGCTCGCTGTATTTTTTACTACTGCCACTTGTCTAGAATATTGATTGACAGGTATACCCTGAAATTTTTCGCTAATAATGAATGAAAGACCTTTGTATGGGATAATCATACAAAGGTCTTTCCTATAAGCCAGTTATTACTTGTTTTAATCAGAAAATTATTTCTATTAGTATTTAGAAATTGAATTTTATAATTATACTTCCCAAATAACGATCGATGTGTTAATATACAATTCAGCGAATAAAAATAAAAAATACGTAAGAAATTGATTGAGGAGGAACAATAAATGAAAAAGAATTTATTTGGATTTGGACTAGCTGCAATTCTTTCGGCAGGTCTGTTAGTAGGATGTGGTGGTGCAGATGATTCAACAGATGAAGGGGCTGACAACGGTCAAGCTTCAGAAGAATCAGTAACATTAACAATGGGAACATCGGCGGATTACCCTCCGTTTGAATACATTGATACAGCAAGCGGTGATGAGATTATTGGTTTTGACATTGACATTGCTGATCATATTGCAGCTGAATTAGGTTTTGAATATACAATTGAAGATATGGAATTTAACGGCTTAGTAGAAGCTGTTCGTACAAATCGTGTTGATTTTGTCATTGCAGGTATGACTCCAGATGATGATCGTCGTGAAAACGTAGATTTCTCTGATATCTACTATGAAGGACAGCAAATGATTGTGACGTTAAATGATAGTGGCTTTGAGTCAATTGAAGACCTTGATGGTAAAAAAGTTGGTGTACAATTAGGTTCCATTCAAGAAGCTGAAGCAGAAAGTATTGAAGGGGCTATTGTAGAACAACGTGATACCATTCCACAATTAATTCAAGAATTACGAAATGGTCAAATCGATGCAGTTGTTCTCGAAGATACTGTAGCTAATAGATATTTCGAAAGACAAGATGTATTAACTGGATTTATGATGCCAGTTTCTGAAGAAGCAGGCTATGCAATTGCATTTCCAAAAGAGAGCGAGTTAACGGAGCAATTTAATGAAGTTATCGCTGAAATGAAGGAAGATGGTACGTTAGATGAACTAATCTTAAAGTGGTTCGGTGCCGACGAAGAATAGGATAATTAATCTAGGAAGGAATGAGAGTGGGCATGGATTTTTCTCAAATCGTGCCCTCTATCCCATTTATACTTAATGGGATATGGGTCACTTTACAAATTGTTGTTATTTCAATCTTGCTCGGGTTAGTTTTAGGGACATTACTAGCATTATTAAAAATTGCTAGAAACAGATTTTATAATTTTATTGCTGATGCATATACGTCAGTGTTTCGGGGAACACCGCTGATTTTGCAATTATTTATTATCTTTTACGCGGTTCCTGAAATTACCGGGTATAATATCCCGGCGTATCTAGCTGCCGTATTAGCATTTGGCTTAAATTCATCTGCCTATGTCTCAGAAATTATTCGGGCAGGGATTCAGGCGGTCGATAAGGGACAACGTGAAGCGGCTGAAGCTTTGGGGATACCTTATCGAAACATGATGGTGAAGATCATTTTACCGCAAGCAATGAAAAACATCCTGCCCGCTTTAGTTAATGAATTTATTAATTTAACGAAAGAATCAGCGATTGTGACTACGGTCGGAGTCATGGATATAATGAGAAGAGCATATATCGTTGGAGCTGATACATTTTCTTTCTTACCTGCATTACTCGTTGCAGGGGCGATCTACTATGTGATCGTATTGGTATTAAGCCTCCTTGGCAAACGATTAGAACGGAGGTTGAAGCAAAGTGATTAAAGTTGAGAATCTAAATAAATCCTTTGGAGATCTTGAAGTGCTAAAGGGAATTAGTACCGAAATTAACAAAGGTGATGTGGTTGCGATCATAGGTCCATCAGGATCGGGAAAATCGACGTTTTTACGTTGCTTGAACTTACTTGAGAAGCCGACATCAGGGCAAGTATGGATTGATGGTCAAGAAATTACGAATTCAAAAACAAACATTCTAAAAGTTCGTGAAAAAATTGGAATGGTGTTTCAACACTTTCACTTGTTTCCGCATATGACGGTTCTTGAAAATTTAACGTATGCGCCTATGTCGGTTAAAGGGGTTTCACATGCAGAAGCAGTCAAAAAAGCTGAAGGTTTGCTTGAAAAAGTAGGTTTATTAGCAAAAAAAGATGCTTATCCTAATCGTCTTTCAGGAGGTCAAAAGCAACGGGTAGCGATTGCCCGTGCATTGGCGATGGAACCAGAGGTGATGTTGTTTGATGAACCAACCTCGGCTCTTGACCCAGAGATGGTAAAAGAAGTGTTAGATGTTATGAAAAACCTTGCTAATACAGGCATGACGATGGCAATTGTTACGCATGAAATGGGTTTTGCAAAAGAAGTTGCCGATCGTGTATTCTTCTTAGATCAAGGTGGTTTAGTTGAAGATGCAAAGCCGGTCGACTTCTTCACCGCTCCAAAGACAGAACGAGCGAGAGAATTTTTAGAAAAAGTATTATAATAAAGGGGAGGATGATCATTGCGATCATCCTTTTCTGTGTGGTAAAGGGGCGGAGTGCGCTAGCGATGAAGAGAGATCAAGGAAGGAAGCTTACTCGCACCGCCTTGGGATTGAGTATTAGGGTGGGTTCACTGAGGAAGAAGAAGTTGTTTCAAAGGGAGGTAAAGGGGCGGAGTGCGCTAGCGATGAAGAGAGATCAAGGAAGGAAGCTTACTCGCACCGCCTTTGATTGGAGGATGAGGAGAGAGTACACTGAAGAAGGGAGACTTCTATCAAGGTGTGATCAAAATAAGAAGAGAAAGGGCGAACTATGTTTAGAATCGGTTACCGTACGATAAAAACGGCTGCTGGAGCGGCAATATCGATCGCAATTGCACAAGCCTTGGCTCTTGATTTTTATGTATCAGCTGCGATCATTACGATTTTGTGTATTTCAGTGACAAAACGAAAGTCGTTGAAGGTTTCTTGGGAACGTTTTTTGGCTTGTACGGTTGGAATGCTTTTTGGATTTGTTATTTTTGAGACGATTGGCTATCATCCAGTTGCTTTAGGAATTTTATTACTTTTATTTATTCCATCAATGGTTTTTATAAAAGCCAAGGAAGGAATCGTCACGAGCTCAGTCATTATTCTTCATATTTATACATTGGAGCAGATTAATTTTGCAATCGTATTAAATGAGATTGCGCTGATTACGATAGGAATTGGTGTGGCCTTACTTATGAACCTTTATATGCCTAGTGTTGAAAAGGACTTAAAGCGCGATCAAGAGCGGGTTGAAGAAAATTTTAAGGTAATTTTTCAAGAACTTGTGAACTACCTAAGAGACGGTGATAGCGATTGGGATGGAAAAGAGGTCACAGAGACTGATGTGATCTTAAAACGAGCAATAGGGACATCACTCCGTAATATTGAAAATCATCTGTTACGAAATGATGATTATTATTATCATTATTTTAAAATGCGGCAAAAACAATTTGAAATTATTGAGCGAGTTATGCCGTTTATCTCTTCACTAACGGATACGGTTATTCAAGGGGAAAAAATCGCTGATTTTCTTGAAGCATTAAGTGAAGGCGTCCATCCTGGAAACACAACGATTATTTTTCTTGAACGGTTAGCGCGAATGAAAGAAGAATTTAAAAACATGGAGTTACCGAAAGATCGTCAAGAGTTTGAAATACGTTCAGGGTTATTTTATGTGATGCATGAACTAGAGCAGTATTTGATTATTAAAAGTTCCCTTAGATCGAAACGAAGCGGGTAACGTATAAGTTTGCTCCCTTTTAAAAAAACTACTAAAAAGACTTTTTAGCAAGGGGAGATCGCTATGCTTACTCGTATTATAGCTTTATTAATGATTATTGGTATTGCATCTCCACTTTGGCCGATTGGAGAAAATCCGCTTGTTGGTGATCCTTTTGTGATTGTAAATAAGCAGACGAATGAACTTGCCTACGTCGATGAAGGGGAGGTTAAAAAAGTCTATCCAGTTGCGACTGGCAAGACAAAGGACTTAACCCCAGAAGGAACATTCACAATGACTGTAAAAGCGGTTGATCCTTATTATCGAAAAGAAAATATTGAAGGTGGAGACGAAAGCAACCCATTGGGAACAAGGTGGATCGGCTTTGATGCAGAGGATACGATCGGTCGAACATATGGTGTCCATGGTACGAACCAACCGTCATCCATTGGTGAATACCGTACAGCAGGCTGCGTTCGTATGCATAACGAAGATGTTGAGGAGCTTTATGCGAATATACCGATTGGCACAAAGGTTTTGGTCGTTGACAGTACGTCTAGTTTTGAGGAGTTAGCGAAAAACAATGGCGCCATTCAACTCTAACTTTTGCGATTTAACTATAGAAAAGTAATAAGGGATTGCCCCGTAAAAGTAAGGTCACTTTAAACGTTTAAATAAGGTGAGTCGTTACTTTGGGCAGTCCCTAATTTTTGTATTAATCATTATTAGAAGATAAAAGCAGCTCCTGTAAATAAGCTTCCTAATAATAGTGAAATAATCATAAGATATATAATTGTTTTTCTAAATTTACGTGGCATTTAGGGCAACCTCCTCAATCATAGCTAGTTATTATTGTACTAAAGGTCAGTTCATCTTAGCAAGGGGATATAGACAACTCTATAAACTGGCAGGGATTTAAAAAAATGTGAAGAATTATTACTATTGATCGAATGTTATGAATTAATGATGAGGGAGTGGAGAAGAATGGAATATAAAGAAAATAGCCCGAAAAAAATCGATCATATTGGAATAGCTGTGTCTTCACTTGAGGAAGCGCTACCATTTTATGAGTCTAAACTGAATATCCCGTTATTAGGTATTGAAGAGGTTCCTTCGCAAGGGGTGAAGGTTGCATTTCTGAAAATTGGTGAATCAAAAATTGAGTTATTGGAACCATTATCAGCAGAAAGCCCAATTGCTAAATTTATTGAAAAGCGTGGGGAAGGGATTCACCATATTGCATTAGGTGTTGATAACATTGAAGATCGAATTGAAGAGATTAAGTCAAAAGGTGTGGCAATGATTAATAATGAGCCAGTTCCCGGAGCTGGTGGAGCGAAAGTTGGTTTTATTCATCCGAAATCTGCAGGTGGTATTCTTTATGAGTTTTGTGAAAAGAAATAATTAGATGTTGCGTTCCTTGTAGGGCAAAGGGTGAAAAAAAAATAAAACTCGTGTAATATCAACAGTGACTAACACCATGGGAGGAATTAAGATGGTCAATGAAGAGCGTTTACTCGCTGAATTTTTGGAATTAGTACAGGTTGATTCAGAAACAAAATTTGAAAAAGAGATATCCAAGGTTTTAACGCAAAAATTTTCAGCACTCGGCGTTGAGGTTGTCGAGGATGATGCAGAACAAAAAACGGATCATGGCGCTGGTAATTTAATTTGTACATTACCGGGGACAACAGATGGTGTGGATACGATTTATTTTACGTCACATATGGATACAGTTGTCCCAGGGAATGGCGTCAATCCATCTGTGAAGGATGGTTATGTCGTTACAGATGGCACAACCATCTTAGGGGCGGATGACAAGGCTGGAATTGCGGCAATGTTAGAGGCTATTAAGGTTATAAAAGAACAAAAGATTGAACATGGAACCATTCAGTTTATTATTACCGTTGGTGAAGAATCCGGCTTAGTGGGTGCAAAAGCGTTAGATCCGACGATGTTAAAGGCGAAATATGGATTTGCTTTAGATAGTGATGGAAAGGTCGGAAATATTATTGTTGCTGCACCGACACAGGCTAAGGTGAGCGCGGTGATTAATGGCAAGACTGCTCATGCGGGGGTGGCGCCGGAAAAAGGAATTTCAGCGATTACCGTTGCCGCAAAGGCTGTTTCTAAAATGCCACTAGGTCGAATTGATGCGGAAACAACTGCGAATATTGGCCGATTTGAAGGTGGTAGTCAAACGAATATCGTCTGCGAGCAAGTGAATATTTTAGCGGAGGCTCGTTCACTGATCCCAGAGAAAATGGAAGCGCAAGTTGAAAAGATGAAGGCTGCTTTTGAAGAAACAGCTAAAGAAATGGGCACAACAGCGGATGTGACCATTGATGTCATGTATCCTGGATTTAAGTTAGGAGATGGTGACCAAGTCGTTGAGGTTGCTAAACGAGCTGTTTCTGCTGTTGATCGAATGCCTAAGCTATTGCAAAGTGGCGGTGGTAGTGATGCGAATATCATTGCTGGTCACGGGATTCCTACGGTCAATTTAGCTGTGGGGTATGAGGAAATTCATACGAAAAATGAAAAAATGCCAATCTCTGAACTGAATAAGCTTGCTGAACTTGTTGTAGAAGTAATAAAAGAAGCTATAAAGGAATAAAATGATGTGTCGTCATCTGATCGATGGCGACTTGTTTATGAAAGCGTTGCTTGTATTTTCATGTTTGTAAGGTGAGGTGAAAAAAAAGAGAACTGATAAGCATATCAAATCACTTTTTTTATAAAATGTGCTAAAATTTAAAAGTGTATGGAAACTAAAAATAAAAGGAGCTCATGATGGAGAGGAAAAATTCAATTAAAGATGTCCATTTAATTATGAATTATACTCGTGGACTGTATAAAATATTAGAGGATGACTGGCAGAAAGCTGCACAGCAAATTGGATTGACATTGGCTGAACAACATGCGCTTTGGATCATTTACTTTGAGCAAAAAGCCCCGATGTCACGCATTGCCGAAGTTGGCCTGTGGGATCTTTCGACGGTGATGCAAATTGTAAAACGTTTAAAGGAAAAAGGATTGGTTAAGACAGAGAAGGATGAAAATGACCTCCGAATATCCTACGTATTATTAACGGAAAAAGGGAAGCAAAAGCATGAGCAGTCAAAGGAACTAGAGATTCGTTTGGATGACTTTGTTGATGAATATAGCAAACAAAGTGATGAAACGAAGCATTTTATGAAGCAAATGATATCATTTTTAGCTGATGCCAATCGTCATTTCCATGGCGAAGATTTTATCCATTGGGTGAATCGTACGACTAAAGCTTTAGGTGAGTGATTAGTCACTCAATTGGCCGTTCAAGACTAAAAAGTCATAACCATTTTTGATATCGACCTAACAAAGCCTTTGACTATGTGTTATTTACATGAGGTTTTGAAAGGATTGCTAGGCCGGTATGAAAAAAGCAAGAATAGTGAGACTGATTGTTGTGTGACTAAGGAAATTAGATTTGCACAATGAGGTGACATAAAGATTGCAGTTGGTTTAAGAAGGTATATTTTAAGACGAAGAGAATGTTGATGACAATTGGATCTGGGAAGGAACATGTCCTAGTTCCAAGGATTCTAATATTTGTTCTTCTGTACAGTTGATCATTTGTGAAATTTCGGATATGGTGGGGGATTTATGATATTGAGCTTGGAAGGTCTGATTGCATTGTTGGACTTTTAATAACAATGAATGATAACAACTGGCGGAGTTGATTCTATTCATTGTTAACCTACCACCTTTCTATTAATAAGTTACTAGTATCATAACATAAAAATTTATATTTCGTCCTGTTATGACAAGATTTTACCATGCTGGATCTTGAATCTAATCGTTATATAGTAATGTTAAGCGTCCTGTTGAGACATTTACTCTCGGGGGCGTTTTTCTGTTTAAACAGAGGTTTGTATCTGGTAGGGGAGTTTAAGTAGGGGTCTATATTAACTGTGAGAGGGGAATCATATAAAGGTTGGTGATTATTGATCAGATCTGACGTTTAAACTGTCGTTAATCTCCTCTTGTTTCATTATTGATTAGCTATTACGATTTTGGTAGGCATTACTTGGATTAACTTGAGATAGAAAGCGGGGGGGCATTCGTGAGTCGGGATAATGTGAAGAAAGGCCGGGTTATCTTCCATATTGATATGAATAGTTTTTATGCATCGGTTGAAGCTGCACATAACCCTAAAATTAAAGGGAAACCAATTGCTATTGCAGGGAACCCAAAAGAGCGTCGCGGAATTATCGTGACAGCTAGTTATGAGGCGAGAGCGCAAGGTGTTAAAACGACTATGCCTGTTTGGGAAGCAAAGCGACTATGTCCAAGTTTGTTAGTGATTCCTCCCAACTTTGAACGCTACCGTGCAGCATCACAAAAGCTTTTTTTATTATTGCGCGAGTATTCCCCTCTTGTAGAGCCTGTTTCTATTGATGAAGGCTATGTTGATGTTACGGCTGGAGATCATCGGTCTAATCCCCTTGTACTCGCAAAAGAGATACAAGAACGGCTGCTGCAAGAATATGACTTACCATGTAGCATTGGAATAGCCCCGAATAAGTTTTTAGCAAAGATGGCTAGTGATATGAAGAAGCCACTTGGAATTACGGTGTTACGAAAACGTGAAATTGAGCAGCTTTTGTGGCCGCTACCGATTAGTGAGATGTACGGGGTAGGAAAAAAAACAGCAGAGAAGCTTTTAAAATTGGGCATTGAAACGATTGGTGATCTAGCTAAAATGGACCAAGCGATATTGCGTTCAAAATTTGGGAAAGTTGGTGTGCAGTTGTTCGAGCGGGCCAACGGTATTGATACTCGACCTGTCGATCCAGAAGCTGTCTCTGAGTTTAAAAGTATTGGAAACTCGACAACATTACCGATGGATACGTCCAATGAGACCAAAGTCAAAACGGTATTAACAAATTTATCAGATTCGGTGGCAAGGCGGATGAGCAGGAAAGAGGTTTATGCTGAAAATATACAATTGACGATTCGATATGGAGATCGTAAGACAGTGACAAGGAGTAGAAAATTGTTAAACCCTGTTCAAACGCAACAAGAAATTTTCGAAGCGGCTATGTTTTTATGGCGAAAATATTGGAACCAAAAGCCAGTTCGTTTGTTAGGAGTTACAGCTCAAGAGTTGATTGAAAAGCATCAAGTCGTTAAACAGCTTGATCTATTTTCATATAAGGAAGATATCAAAAAGGATAAATTAGCTGAGACCGTCGATGAAATTCGAAATAAGTTTGGAGATAGTTCGCTAGTAAAAGGGACACAACTTCAAGGGGATCGCAGTGAATTAATCAGAGATAAACAGCAACGCGGGACAAGTTTGGAAAAGGACTTTTTACGTGACTTATAGTAGATGGATAAGCTTAACAGGGTAAAATCTGTTAAGTTTTTTTCTTGTTAAATGCATTAAGATTGAATCAATCGTAGCCGATATAACTAACAAAGAGGTAGAGTGTGCGGGAGAGTGAAGGAAATGCAGATTCAAAATCAAGTAGCAAGTCAGCAACTGTCGTCGAGCGATAAGCCGTTACAGGTTAAAGAAGGCGAAGTGTACCGTGCCACGGTAAAAGAGAGAAAACCCAATAATGAAGCTACTCTGCAAATTAGAGGCAAGGAAGTTGAAGTGAAATTTGAAGGGAAGACTCCTGCTAAAAATGAGCGGGTGGCAGTTCAAATTGGCGAACAACAAGGAGATCTGATTCGTGTAAGAGCGATGACAGAGGGAGCAAAAGGAGCTTCCTCGCAGTCGGGAACGAATGCGAAAGATGTTTCACGTGTGTTAACCAATTTAGGTGCAGGGTCGAACCCATCTCCTGAATTGCGCCAAAGTGCGCAAATCCTACTTGATAAGGGTGTACCGTTAACGAAGGAAGCTGTTCGTGACTTACGAGGATTTTTAGAACGTGCAAGCGGAACAAAAGAGCAACGTTTACAAACGGTACAAGCGTTAGCAAATAAACGGTTAGAAGTGACACCTAGTCATCTTCGTTCTGTTCACGAAGCGTTAAGCGGTCGGCCACTAAACGAAGTCTTGACAAATCTTGCTAAAGAGATTGATCCGACGTTTGAGGTGAAACGAGACAGTGTACGAACGGATATGAGAGCAAATGATACAAGACAAGTAGAAGGTACACAGACCAGTTCAAGAGACGTAAACGCACCTGTAAATGAGACTCGCCCAAGTGAAGTCGTTCGTGCAATAAGGGAGCAGGTACAGCGCGAGCCGAATCTTCAGCGGGCGATGAATCAAGTGCGCGAGCAGGTGGTGAATAACGCGCGGGTGAGTCAAGAAGTATCGCAACAGGTAGAACGAGCCGTGAATGAAGCCCGAGACCTGCAACAGCGAGGTCAAGAAAGTGCTGGTCGCGAGCGAATGAAGCAGGCATTAAGTCAAGCAGAGCGAGATTTAAGTCGAGTGGAAGGTCGTCAAGTTGAGCCAAGAGTCACGGAAGCTCGTCCGAGTGAGGTAGTTCGCAGTGTGAGAGAACAAGTCCAGCGCGAGCCGAA